>NZ_JVPL01000082.1:0-30133 GCF_001054655.1 Bacillus sp. 220_BSPC | reverse complement strand
AAATTTTATTATTCAATAACCAAAGTTATTTATTATATATCTTATATATATCATATATTTGGGGAAAATTTAGAAGAAAGAAATTTGGGGATGGATAAAACGTAATGAAAAAAATTATGAGAAAAATTTGGGGGTTTACAAAATGACCATCAATGATTCTAAGGTATTAGACCACTGGAAAGCTTTTTCGGGTCCAAACCTTGGGTATGTCATGGAGCAATACGATTTATTTCTAGCCAACCCGGAAGAAGTGGATCCGGAACTGAAAAACTTTTTTGAAGTAGCAGGTCCTCCTTCATTCGATGTATCGGCAGAAACAACGACTGTAAGTGCATCAACTGTACAAACTGGAGAAGTTCTTCCAATGAAGAAAATTATGTCTGCAGTTAATTTAGCTGAAAATATCCGTGCATACGGGCATCTTGCTGCAAATATTTATCCTTTAAAAGAAGAAGCTCTGGACACTGAACAAATTCACTTTGAAAAATATGGCTTGACTGCAGATGATTTAAGGAAAATACCGGCGGACTTAATTTGTCCGGAATCACCTGAAGACGTTAAAGACGGATACGAAGCCGTGCAATACCTAAAACAACTCTATACAAAAACGATAGCCTTTGAATTTCATCATGTTAATGACTTGGATGAAAAGCAATGGCTTACTGATATGGTCGAATCTGGAAACATGTTCCCGGAAGTGGGAAAAGAGAAAAGAGAACTATTACTTAAACGATTGAATGAAGTAGAAGGTTTCGAGAAATTCCTTCACCGCACATATGTAGGGCAAAAACGTTTCTCTATTGAAGGACTGGATGCTTTGGTTCCGATTTTAGATGAAATGATTTCACAAACTGTCCAAAACGGAACGGGTAATGTGAATATAGCCATGGCTCACCGTGGACGTTTGAATGTGCTTGCACATGTATTAGGAAAGCCTTATGAGGTCATTTTCTCTGAATTCCAACATTCACCGAATAAAGATTTGGTTCCTTCCGAAGGTTCGACAGGCATTAACAATGGATGGACAGGTGATGTTAAATATCATTTAGGTCTGGATAAACAGATTACTAAAGCTAATATACAAAAAGCAAGGATTACACTTGCCAATAACCCAAGTCACTTGGAAGTAGTCGGTCCAATCGTGGAAGGGTATTCTCGTGCGGCTCAAGAAGACCGTACAGAAAAAGGATTCCCGGTGCAAGACATTTCCAAATCTCTTGCAATCCTGATTCATGGTGATGCTGCATTCCCAGGTGAAGGAATTGTACCTGAAACGTTTAACTTAAGCCGTTTACGCGGTTATCAAGTTGGCGGCGCAATCCATATCATCGCCAATAACATGATCGGTTTTACAACGGAAAGTGAAGATTCACGTTCAACCTTATATGCTAGTGATTTGGCAAAAGGCTTTGAAGTGCCGATCGTGCATGTAAATGCAGATGATCCAGAAGCATGTATGGCTGCTGTGAACCTTGCTAACCTATATCGTGAAAAATACAACAAGGATTTCTTGATCGACCTGATCGGTTACAGACGTTTCGGCCATAACGAAATGGATGAGCCATTGGTGACTCAACCTGAAATGTATGCATTAATCCATAAGCATCCAACCGTAAAAGAGCTTTATGGGAAAAAACTTATTGAATCCGGCGAGTTCACTGAAGCTGAAGTTAAAGCGATTGCTGAGCAAGTGGATTCAAGGCTTGCAGATGCATATGCGAAAATTTCCGGAAATAAACCGGAAGCTTCCAAAGAATGTAATCCTCCTGGGATTATTGAAAAAGGACTTCCAGCCATTGAAACGGCAGTTCCGAAACAAGAACTTGTTACAATTAACGAAGAACTTGTTAAGTGGCCGGAAGGATTCACCCCTAATAAAAAATTAGGAAAGATCTTATCACGTCGCTTGGATTCCTTTGGTCCTGACGGAAAAATCGATTGGGCACATGCCGAGACATTGGCTTTTGCATCGATTTTAAGTGACGGCACGCCAATCCGTTTGACAGGACAAGATTCAGAGCGTGGAACATTCGCACAACGTAATATCATGTTACATGATAGTGTTAATGGAAAAACATATTCACCACTTCACACACTTGAAACTGCCAAAGCTTCATTCGCTGTTCATAACAGCCCGCTTACGGAAACGGCAGTTCTGGCTTATGAATATGGTTATAATGTTTTTGCACCTGAGACACTTGTATTATGGGAAGGCCAATTCGGTGACTTCGCTAATACAGCACAAGTGATCTTTGACCAATTCATCGCGGCTGGCCGTGCTAAATGGGGTCAAAAATCAGGTCTTGTCATGCTGCTTCCACACGGTTATGAAGGACAAGGGCCAGAGCACTCAAGTGCACGACTGGAACGCTTCCTTCAATTAGCAGCTGAAAACAACTGGACAGTTGCTAACTTAAGTTCGGCAGCTCAATACTTCCATATCCTTAGAAGACAAGCTAAGATTTTGGATCAAGAACAAGTACGTCCGCTTGTCATCATGACACCAAAGAGTATGCTTCGTAATCAAGTGATGGCTTCTACAACAGAAGAATTCAGTGAAGGCGCATTTGAATCATTCGTAGAAACCAAAGCATTGGGCAAAAAACCTAAATCGGTTGAACGCATTGTTTTTGCAACAGGTAAATTGGCGGTTGAACTTCGTGAAAAAGCGGCAACTGAAAAAAATACGGATTGGTTGCAAATCATCAGTATCGAAGAAATTTATCCATTCCCATTCACTGGAGTTCAAGAAGCCCTGAAAAAATATACAAATCTTAAAGAAATCTTCTGGGCTCAAGAAGAACCTAAAAACATGGGTGCTTGGACATTTGTTGAACCTCGCCTAAATGCAGCGGCTCCTGGCAATCTTTCAGTAACATATATAGGAAGGAAGCGCAGATCAAGCCCGGCTGAGGGAGATCCACTTGTCCATAAAAATGAACAACAACGGATTATGACTCAAGCAATTACACGCAATAATGAGGGGGAGAAATAAAATGGCTGAAGTAAAAGTACCTGAATTAGCAGAATCAATTTCTGAAGGATCTATTGCGCAATGGTTAAAACAACCCGGTGATCACGTTGAAAAAGGAGAATATGTCCTTGAGCTTGAAACGGATAAAGTGAACGTTGAAATCATTTCAGATTATACTGGTACACTTTCTGAACATTTAGCAGAAGAAGGCGATACTGTCCAAGTCGGACAGGCTATCGCCATCGTTGATGAAAATGGATCAGCTGCAGCAGCTCCAAAAGCGGAAGCTCCTAAGGTTGAAGAAGCTAAAGCAGAACCAGTTAAGGCTGAACAAGCGGCTCCTGCTAAAGAGGCTCCTAAATCAGAAGCGAAAGAAGCATCATCCACTCAACAAGTTATTGCATCACCAGCTGCAAGGAAATTGGCTCGTGAAAAAGGAATTGACTTGACTCAAGTGCCTGTAGCAGATCCACTAGGTCGTGTACGTGTACAAGACGTAGAAGCAGCAAGTAATGCACCTGCAGCTCCTGCAGCACCTGCGGCAGCTCCAAAACAAGCTCCTGCAGCTAAACAAGCAGCCGCTCCTGTTGAAGTGAATGATGACCGCATTGAAGTGGTTAAGATGACACGCCGTCGTCAAACCATTGCCAAACGTCTAGTTCAAGTACAATCAGAAGCAGCCATGCTTACTACTTTTAACGAAGTCGATCTTTCTGCAGTCATGGAATTGCGTAACCGCCATAAGGATTCTTTCGTGAAAACAAATGATGTTAAACTTGGTTTCATGTCATTCTTCACTAAAGCGGTCATTGGCGCATTGAAAAAATATCCGTTATTGAATGCTGAAATCCAAGGCGACCATATCCTGAAAAAGAACTTTTATGATATCGGTGTAGCAGTATCCACTGATGAAGGTCTTGTCGTTCCGGTTGTAAGGGATGCTGACCGCAAAAGCTTTGCTGAAATCGAAAAGAACATTTCGGATTTAGCTGTTAAAGCGCGTAACAACAAACTGGGACTTTCAGATCTATCAGGTGGTACTTTTACCATCACTAACGGAGGGACTTTCGGTTCCCTATTATCAACACCAATCTTGAATGCCCCTCAAGTTGGGATCTTGGGCATGCATACAATCAAGACTCGTCCAATCGCCGTTGGAGACCAAATCGAAAACAGACCAATGATGTACCTTGCATTATCTTATGATCACCGTATCGTAGACGGAAAAGAAGCAGTTGGTTTCTTAGTGGCCATCAAGGATATGCTTGAAGATCCAGAACAACTTTTACTTCAAGGCTAATAAAATAATACTACCCCCCTGTCATCTTGACATGGGGGTATTTTTTTGTTGAACAGAAAGGATATTTTCATAGAAAAAAAGATAATGAAATTCAAGAAAGTTCATTTCTAATAAAAATGAATGTTTTTGAATGTATTTTTGAATGAATTTGATTATTTTTAAACGTTTATGATTGATTATTCCTTCATTTTCATATATGATGATGATATTAAAGTGAGGTGGGCGAATTGTTGACAACTGAAAGGCACCAGTTCATCTTATCGATCCTTAAAGAACAAGGAACGGTAAAGCTGCAGGAGCTTGTAGATCAGTTACAAGCCTCGGAGTCGACCATTCGGAGAGATTTAGTGCAACTCGAAGAAATGAAGCTCTTGAAACGCGTGCATGGCGGTGCCTCTTTACTGCAAAGAAAAGGCCTTGAACCAACAACTATGGAAAAGCAATACAAAGCAAGAGCTGAAAAACAACTTATAGCAAAGCTGGCGGCTTCATTCATAGAGAAAAATGATTGTATATATCTTGATGCTGGGACGACAACTGCCGAAATGATTCCTTATTTAAAAGATAAAAATATAACGGTACTGACAAATGGTCTTATGCATATTCCAAAACTCATCGAATTGGAAATCAAAACAGTGTTAGTTGGCGGAACGATAAAATTTTCGACAAATGCGATTATAGGAAGTAATGCTGTACAGTTTTTGAATGAATACCGTTTTGATAAATGTTTCTTGGGAATGAACGGCATCCATCAAGAATTGGGTTTCACAACACCCGACCCGGAGGAAGCCCTGCTGAAGAAGATGGCATTACGCCTCTCTAATGAGACCTACGTGCTTGCTGACAGTTCAAAACTTAATGAAGCTACTTTCGCCAAGGTAGCAGATGTAAGCGATGCCATTATCCTTACTGACAGCAATGATGAAGAGGCTGTTGCTTACCTTCAAAAAAATCCAAAGGTAAAGGTCGTGACCATTTAATGATTTATACAGTGACACTTAATCCATCCATCGATTACCTGGTCGAAGTGGAGAGCTTTCAAATGGGCAAGGTGAATCGAACCAGTTATGATGCAAAATTCCCTGGAGGGAAAGGAATCAATGTTTCCCGTGTGCTAAAAAGGCTGGGAAATAGTACAACAGCGTTAGGTTTCATCGGTGGACAAACAGGTGAATTTGTAAAAAGGTTTTTAAGACAGGAAGAGATTTTCACGGACTTTACAGAAATAGCTGGAGATACAAGAATTAACATAAAATTGAAAACAGGGCTTGAGACAGAAATAAATAGCCAAGGGCCAGTCATTTCAAAAGGGAATTATCAACAATTATTTAGTCAGATTGAACAGTTGAACAATAATGATATCCTTATTTTGTCAGGAAGCATCCCTCCAAGCGTTCCTTCGGATGTATACGAAGCCATGTCAAGGTCTTGTATCCATAATGGCATTAAAGTGGTGGTGGATACGAGTGGCAAGGAATTACTGGATGTCCTTCCACACCGGCCATTTTTAATAAAGCCCAATCATCATGAACTGGGTGAGCTTTTTTCCACCGAAATAAGTACGGTTGATGATGCTAGGGAATATGGCGCAAAATTGGTTGAAGCAGGAGCACAGAACGTTATTGTCTCAATGGCGGGACAGGGGGCCGTCCTTTGCTCGGGAGGAGAATCATATTCCGCAAATGTTCCAAAAGGGAATGTCATCAACTCAGTGGGTGCCGGTGATTCCATGGTCGCAGGTTTCATCGGGACATATGAAAGGACAGGGGATATTCTATCTGCTTTCCGCTTCAGTCTTGCGGCAGGAAGTGCTACAGCCTTTTCATCCGATCTCGGTACATTGGATAAAATTGAAGAGTTATTACCGCAAATTGTTATCAATCAACTAACAGGAGGCTGACTCTATGAAAATTACAGACTTGTTAAAATTGGATACAATCATAATCAATCTGCAAAGTGTTACAAAGCAAGCAGTCATTGATGAACTATCAGGAAAGTTAGCCGAGGCAGGCAGGTTAAATGATGTGGATGGTTTCAAAGCTGCCATCTTAAAACGTGAAGAGCAAAGCACAACCGGGATTGGTGAAGGGATAGCCATACCGCATGCAAAAACAAATGCTGTAAAGATACCTGCCATCTGTTTCGGCAAATCGGTCAGTGGTGTGGATTATGAATCGCTTGATGGACAGCCGGCCCATTTGTTCTTTATGATTGCAGCCAGTGAAGGAGCGAATGCAGATCACTTGGAAACCCTTTCCCGGCTTTCATCATTACTGATGGATGATAAATTCAGGGCCCGATTGATTTCTGCTTCTTCTGGTGAGGAAGTGTTGGATATAATCAATCAAAAAGAAATGGAAGCTTATGAAGAAGAAAGTGAAGAGCAGCAATCGAGCAATGGTGCCAGCGGTAACGATAAAGGAGGCAAAATCCTTGCCGTTACAGCTTGTCCAACAGGAATTGCCCATACTTATATGGCTGCCGATGCGTTAAAGGCCAAAGCGAAGGAAATGGGAATCGATTTCAAAGTGGAAACAAATGGTTCCACAGGAATCAAAAATGGTTTAACCGCCGCAGAAATTGATGAGGCGGATGCCATTATCGTTGCTGCCGATAAGCAGGTTGAAATGAATCGTTTTAATGGAAAACATGTCATTATTGTCCCTGTTGCCCATGGGATCCGGAAGACCGAGGAACTGTTAACCAGAGCCGTGAATCAGGATGCACCTGTTTACAATGGAACTGGAAATGATAAAAATGATGAAGGTGAAACAGCTAAAGGAGGATTGGGGATTTACAAGCACTTAATGAATGGCGTAAGTAATATGCTTCCATTTGTCGTCGGGGGCGGAATCTTGATTGCGCTTTCTTTCTTTTTTGGAATCGAGGCAGCCGATCCGGCAAATCCGGATTATAATCCCATTGCCAAAGCATTAAGTGATATTGGCGGGGGAAATGGTGCCTTCTTCTTACTTGTCCCAATACTCGCTGGATTCATTGCATCAAGTATAGCCGACCGTCCAGGTTTTGCCCCTGGTATGGTAGGGGGATTATTGGCAGCACAGGCTAATGCCGGTTTTCTTGGCGGACTGATCGCCGGTTTCCTTGCAGGTTATGTCGTCTTACTATTAAGAAAATTGTTTTCCAAATTACCGCAAACACTTGATGGCATTAAACCGGTGTTACTCTATCCTGTATTCGGGATGTTAATTACTGGGTTTATCATGATATTTCTCGTAAATGAACCAGTAACTGCAATTAACACGGGCCTGACCAATTGGCTGCAGGGCTTATCCGGCACGAACGCAATATTCCTCGGCTTGATTCTTGGGGGTATGATGGCTGTGGATATGGGTGGCCCCTTAAATAAAGCGGCATTCACTTTTGGGATTGCAGCCATTGAAGCATCAAGTTTCGGACCGCATGCTGCAGTTATGGCTGGTGGCATGGTTCCTCCTCTTGGAATCGCACTTGCAACTACATTCTTTAAAAGTAAATTCAGTGAAATGGAAAGGAAATCCGGCTTCACTAATTACTTCATGGGTGCTTCGTTCATTACAGAGGGAGCCATTCCTTTTGCGGCGGCGGATCCATTGCGGGTTATTGTCAGCAGTGTTATTGGGTCAGCGACGGCAGGAGCGCTGTCAATGGCTTTTAGTGTAACATTGCCAGCGCCGCATGGGGGTATATTCGTCATCCCCCTAGTCAACCATCCTTTCCGCTATCTGCTGGCGATTTTAATAGGAGCCCTCATTACCGCTTTAATATTGGGATTCTGGAAAAAGAAACAGAAATAAATATACTACAAAGGCGGGTCCGGGATAAATGGACCCGCTTTTTATTATTTCCATTCCAATATTTCGATCCGGTTGCCGAAGGGATCGGATAAATATATATGGTTCGCACCGGGCAACCTTCCATCTTCTGTAAAAGAAATATGCTTAGTCATTAAATGTTGTTTAAATTCGTTGAGATTTTCAACTTCAAGTGCTGGGTGCGCTTTTCTTGCGGGAATGAAATGATCCTCCGTTCCGACATGAATCTTGATCGATCCCGATTCGAACCATAACCCGCCATTGGAACTTAATGACGGAGGCTTTTTCACTTCCCGGAACATTAGTATCTCAGTGAAGAACTTCCTTGATTGGTTCTCGGTATTTTTAGGAGATGCTAATTGGTAATGGTCGATTGACTTAAAAATGAAGTTCATCTTGCAACCCCTCCCAATTCCTTATATATCCAATTTTAAAAAGATCAATAAGGATAGATTATTTTTTTAATTGCCATCGATAAGATTTCCTTATGTTTAAGTCGTGAATGGTTTAAGAAAGCATAAATTTTTATGTTTATGGGTAAAGGAGTATTAAAATGAACAAAAGGAGTGAATGTACATGCTGAAGAAAAATACCTTAAAAACGGTGAAAAGGGATGATATGATAGATGTTACGACAGAAGTACAGGCATTCATCAAGGAAAAGGGGATTCAAGAGGGGGTAGCTCTTATATATTGTCCACATACGACTGCAGGGATCACGATCAATGAAAATGCTGACCCCGATGTCAAAAAGGATATATTAAGAAGACTGGATGAGCAATACCCATGGAATCATACATTGGATTTACATATGGAAGGAAACACGGCTGCCCATTTGAAATCAAGTACGGTTGGTTCTTCACAACAGGTGATCATCCATAAAGGGAGCTTAGTCCTTGGTACTTGGCAGGGTGTGTATTTTTGTGAATTCGATGGTCCCAGAGAAAGGCAATATTTTATTAAATTATGTGTCGACCAGTAAAATGGAAGGTACAGCATGGATGAAGTGGGAGGAAGCGGATTGGATGATGTTCGGATTGAAGGAAGCAAAGTCATATTGAGGAATGTTAAACAAGCCGATTTAAAACGTTTATGGAGCCTGAAATATGGCGAAACCGATCCGGAATGGAAAAAGTGGGATGCACCGTATCTCCCTCTTGAACTCATTGATTTCCATACGTTTATCGATAAAGAAACGAAGCATAAAACCTATGATGAGAAAATCGGGGCTTACTCCGAGCTATTAATGGAAAAAAACGATCAAATTATTGGATCTGTTGTATATTACTGGGAACATGAACCTTCACGCTGGCTTGAAATCGGAATTACTATTTTCGATCCCAAGTATTGGAATGGCGGTCATGGAACAGAAGCATTAATGATGTTCATTGGGTATTTATTCGAAAACCTGGAGATTGAGCGGGTTGGACTTACAACTTGGTCAGGTAATGAACGTATGATTGCAGTTGGAAAAAAGGTGGGCATGCAAGTAGAGGGAAGAATGAGAAAATGCCGCTATCATGATGGTTATTATTATGATTCAATCAGAATGGGAATGCTGCGGGAAGAGTGGGAATCATTAAAATTCCGAAGGTAAATGGAACTGAGAAAATTTTTCCTTCATTTCCTTGGAAAAAATTTAGCACTGTTTTCTCCCATATGGTCTGTTATCCTAGGAAGGTGCTTAACGAGGAGGTAACAGGATGAAATTATCAGTATTAATATCCGTGATAATGACTCTAAGTGTCATCGTACTTGGTATAGCTTTTCCTAAGGGAACGACAAGTAAAGCTTCTGATGGGGCAACCAAACATGTCATTAAACAAGGTGAATCGATATGGGATATCGCAAAGCAGCACGGTGTTCCGATCGGTAAGTTAAAAGAAGTCAATCATAACGTAAATAATGTTGCCGAACCTGGTAAAACATTGATTATTCCGCATGTAATGAATGATAAAGATAAAGAATTATTAGCAAGGCTTGTGCATGCAGAAGCCAAAGGGGAACCATACAGAGGAAAGGTCGAGGTGGCGGGAGTTGTTTTGAATCGCCTTGATAGCAATGAATTCCCTGATACGGTCCGGGAAGTGATTTATCAAAAAAACCAATTCTCGCCTGTTGGTGATGGCAGTATTAACAAACCGGCAGGAAATGATGCAAAGAGAGCTGTCAATGAAGCATTGGCTATTCATGGCTACACAAATGATGCCTTGTATTTTTGGAATCCCAGTATTTCGGACAGCGAATGGATGAAACAATTAGAAGTAATAAAAATTATCGGCGGACACCATTTTGCCATATAAACTGCATCTCAAGAACCGGCTTTCCAAATGGGGAGCCGGTTCTTTTATTTTAGAATACGGTTAACCGATATCAGCCCACATTTCGCGGGGATTCAGTTCATAAATGCTGTTTTCGCGGTACATGATGCTTCCGATAATGAGTTCACGTCTTATCGTTGCGTAATCATCATGGAAAGACTGGATGAATTCATTCAGTTCCTTTTCTGGATATTTACGTCCCTTTTCCAGAAGGCTTCCAATATGATGAAGTACGATCATTTTCTTTTTTCTCTGTGCTGGTATGGTTTTTAGTCGACCATCTGGTGTAAAAAAGTTTTCAAGGATCTTTTTATGTTCTAAAATCAGCTTTTGATTATCCATTTTATTGGAGTCCCCCTTAGTTGAAACCATTTTAGGCAATGCTGACGAATAATGCTTCAGGACATCTTCATTCAAAAAATAATAGACCGTATTTTTTTCCCTCCGATCCTTCACTAAATTAATGTCTTTCAATTTCGATAAATGGTGTGAGATGGTCGGAGCCGTCAATTTTAGTATTCCCGCAAGTGCTTGTCCGTGTTTTGGACCGTTTGCCAGGATGGATATTATCCTGATTCTTGTCACATCACCAATCGTCTTGTGGAAAGCGACCAATTTTTCTAATTGCACTTTTATCCCCCTTTTTAATTAGATTATCATCTAATTAGATAATAATCTAATTAGTGGCAGTTAATCAAGTTACTATTCACTTTTCTATATTGCTTGGAAGATCTGATGTATACTTTAGGGAATACTAAAAAAAATAATCCGGAATTAAGGAGCTGTAACATGGCCAATACTCATGTATATACAAAAAAAGAAGAAGTGGTCAATGCGATAACCCACGGTGTCGGCGTTTTGTTGAGTATTGCCGCACTTGTGTTTTTAATCTTATTCTCAGCCCAAACAGGATCGCCTTGGAATGTAGTCATTTCGGTCATATATGGTGTTTCCATGCTTCTTTTATACGTCTCTTCCACTTTAGTGCATAGTTTTCCAGAAGGTAAAACAAAGGATATATTTGAAATCTTTGATCATTCAGCCATATATATATTCATCGCAGGAACATACACGCCCATCATGCTTCTTGTGATCAAAGGGTCACTAGGCTGGACCCTGCTGGGTATCATTTGGGGAGTTGCAATCATTGGCGTCGTCTTCAAAGCTTTCTATGTGAAAAAATTCCTCTTCCTTTCGACGATTCTTTATATTGCCATGGGGTGGATGATCGTTATCGTTTGGGGACCCCTTACAGCTACGATGCCTGCAGCGGGTATTCAGTTACTGATTGCAGGGGGATTGCTTTATACGTTTGGAGCCATCTTTTATGTTTGGCGCGGTTTTCCGTTCCATCACGCGGTTTGGCATGTATTCGTGCTTGGGGGAACTGCCACACACTTTTTTGCGGTATTGTTTTATATCCTTCCACAATGATCACTTGGCCGATTTGATGTATTTAGGAGAGTGGTTCAGGTTTTAAATGACCCTTATGAGGAAATAATTAAGGTATACAAAGTAAAGGAGGAAAAAACCAATGAGAAGATCAATCAAAATATTATCAGTGCCGTTTGCCGCTATGCTTGTTTTGGCTGGTTGCGGCGAAGAAAACGATGAAGTGAAAAACCCGCCGGTTCAGGAAAATGAAAATCAAGCGGAAAATAATCCTGAAACAGGTACGGATAATAATGAAAAACTGCCTTTCACATATAAGGATTTTCAATTAGAAGTGGATTATACCGGAAATGATAACGAATACGAAGCTGAATATGATACAATGGGAGCTCAAACAGAAGCTTCGATCGAGGACAAACTTAACAAACACGAAGTTTACGGTGATGAAGCAATGAAAGAATTGACCCCGATTCTAGAAAAATTGACATTCACTAAAGATTCAACAGATGAAGAAGTCATTCAAGAAGTGACAAAAGCTTTTAATTTGAAGGATGACTATCAAGAATTTGATTTAGAGGTCGTTTTCGAAGATAGTACGAAAAAAGAATATAAAGTGAATAATAAGTAACCAAAATACGTTACTTTATTCCACATATTCATATGTGCCGACAATAGTTGTCAAATTACTGTTCCTATAGTAAAATGATTAAGGTTAGCAAAGGGGATAATATACATTTGCTATTCATATTCGGACTTATGGGGATAGGACCGCAATAAACACTTGCAAAAAAGATTCTTTTTTAAGAGTCTTTTTTTTTTGCAGTGATCTGGAAGTTGAATATAGAAGAAAAGAGAGGATACCACAAGCGGTACCCTCTCTTTCATTTACCCATCATTGGGAAATTGGTGCATTTTTTTTAGGCAGCATATTAGCCGACGCTAACCTTGAACGGATCGTGATGCCAAGCCAGGATGCAAGGAATGCCTTTAAAACGCCTACGATTATAAATGGTGCAAAACCGCTGGCAAATGCCACTGGCCAAGATAATGAACTCATATATTTTAACCAAACCGTACCGATTACCAAAGTAATTATCATCCCGATTGTATTTGCAACGAAAGCCATTGCAACTGAGAAACGGGTTTTTTCCAATATCAGACCCGTTATATATACTGTCGGGATATAGGATAATAAATAACCGCCAGTCGGACCGAATATCTTAGCTAGTCCCCCAGACATTTCAGCGAAAACCGGTACTCCCGCTGCCCCTATGAACAAGTATAACAAAACGGAAGAGGTTCCATAACGTGAACCCAGTATTGTTGCTGCCAGTCCAACAGCTAAAGTCTGTCCTGTAATCGGAACTAAGGGCAGTGGAATTGTAATTTGGGCAAGTATACCTATAAGTGCTGCAAATAATGCTGTAACCATCATCATTCTTAACTTCTCATGACGCTCCTTCATCGTGTTTCCTCCTAATGTAAACCTAGTTATGTAACGAGTTAACATATAAAGAATTTTAATATGTTAAGTAAACACTGTCAATGGTATTATGCATTTTATTTCAATAATGGTCCTAGAGAATACAGGGTTTTCCAAGGGTAAATTCAAAACTTGGAAAATAAATGAAACTTTTTGAATGCATCATTCGTATGAATGGTAAGCGAAGTAAATGGAGGGGATTATAACCATAGATTAATAATGTTGGTAAAACGCTTATCCTGGGCCATTAAAGCAGTATGCGGCTTGGAAAAATCGAATTTAAAGGATGAAAGAGATGGAGTTATTTGGAGTTCCATTAGAAACAGTCTATTTATATGGATTATTTATATTCGGGGGGCTAACATTCTTATTTATTTTGTTTAATGATATATTTTCCGGCCTTGAATTACCTGATATATTTAATCCTACGCTCATTTTTAGCTTTTTGACCGTGTTTTTTGCAAGTGGTTTTTTGCTTGAATCGCTTTCAGGGCTTAATGCTGGATTGTGTGCCGGCATTTCCCTCATCATTTCATTTACCATCGTCACTTTGCTGAATGTATTTGTTTTGATTCCCATTTCATCAGCGGAAGAAAGTTTGACATTTCATGATAATGAGCTGAGAGGAAGGGTCGGCAGGGTTCTCACATCAATCCCTGTTGACGGGTTTGGGGAAGTCCTGATAGAAAGCATCAGTGGAAGCATCGCAAAAACTGCGGCCAGCTATAAGAATGAAGGAATTGTTTCGGATACAAAGGTCTTGATCATCGAAGTGAAAAATGGGGTTATCTATGTTATGCCCCACCAGGATTGAAAAAAGGGTAGGAGGTAAGGCATGTTTGATTTGATTTGGATCGTTGTCGCCATTGTTGCAGTTTTACTTATCGCACTTATTGCTGTCTTTGTTACGAAATATCGCACCGCTGGTCCCGATGAGGCATTGATCGTGACCGGAAGCTACTTAGGAAGCAAAAATGTTCACATCGACGAATCAGGAAATAAAATTAAAATCGTCCGCGGCGGGGGGGCTTTCGTTCTCCCGGTATTCCAGCAAGCGGAACCACTGAGCTTATTGTCGAGCAAGCTTGAGGTTTCAACTCCGGAAGTATACACAGAACAGGGAGTTCCAGTCATGGCAGATGGTGTATCGATCATCAAGATTGGCGGTTCAATCACCGATATAGCCACAGCGGCAGAGCAATTCCTTGGTAAATCGAAAGATGACCGTGAACAGGAAGCGCGGGAAGTATTGGAGGGGCATCTTCGTTCCATCCTTGGTTCGATGACCGTCGAGGAAATTTATAAAAACCGTGAAAAGTTTTCCCAGGAAGTACAGAGGGTAGCCTCGCAGGACTTAGCTAAAATGGGACTCATCATCGTATCGTTCACGATTAAAGATGTTCGTGACAAAAATGGATATCTTGAATCGCTCGGAAAGCCAAGGATTGCCCAGGTGAAGAGGGATGCCGATATAGCTACCGCCGATGCCGAGAAAGAAACGCGAATCAAGCGAGCCGAAGCTTCGAAGGAAGCGCAGCGTGCCGAACTTGAAAGGGCAACAGAAATAGCCGAAGCCGAAAAAATCAACAAGCTAAAGGTTGCGGAATTCCGTCGTGAGCAGGATATTGCCAAGGCACGGGCTGACCAAGCTTACGATCTTGAAACGGCCAGATCTAAACAGGATGTAACCGAACAGGAAATGCAAATCAGGATCATCGAACGGCAAAAGCAAATTGAGCTGGAGGAAAAAGAAATCCTTCGCCGTGAAAAGCAATATGATTCAGAAGTGAAGAAAAAGGCCGATGCCGACCGGTATGCGGTAGAGCAGGCAGCCTCCGCCAACAAGATGAAACAGATTACAGAAGCGGATGCCGATAAGTATAAAATTGAAGCCATGGCAAAAGCGGAAGCGGAACGCGTTCGCATGGACGGTCTTGCTAAAGCGGACGCCCAAAGGGCACAAGGTACGACAGAAGCGGAAATCATCAGGTTAAAAGGGGTAGCAGAAGCAGAAGCCAAGCAGAAGATTGCTGAAGCATTTGAACAGTTCGGGCAAGCCGCCGTAATGGACATGATTTTGAAAATGCTGCCGGAATATGCAAAACAAGTGGCAAGCCCGCTTAGTAATATCGACAAGATCACTGTAGTGGACACAGGTGGAAGCGGTGCGAATGGCGGGGCTAATAAAGTGACTGGATATGCAACGGATTTAATGGCATCCTTGCAGGAGTCATTAAAAGCATCTTCGGGAATTGATGTCAAAGACTTGCTTGAGAATTTCTCGGGAAAACGAAATTTACCATTCACCACCATCAGCCAGGAGAATGTCGAAGCGAGCATGAATATGGCAGCAAGTAAGGAAGAGTAACGATTAAGGAAATACATGGTAAATTATACTGATATTAAATCTGAGGTTATTGGACTTACTAATAGAGAATAAACAACCAAGGATGATTGGTTGTTTATTTTTTTGCTTTTTAAGCCTAAATTCGTTTTAAATGTTTGAAACCGATATTTGGATGTACATAATACTTAAACTTAGTAACGTATTTAAAGACAAGTCTTTTCTTTAAACCTACTTAGTCAACGTATTAAAATCAACATATGCAGAGAAATCTCGTTTTATTTTTGCTAGGTAGGATGCTTTGTTGAATGCAAAATCATACATTTTATCGACAAAATAAGATTCATCATCGTAAATGACACTATCAGCAATATAATATTCACGATATGGGGGACATCTTGAAGGTGCACTCCTGGCAGCTGATCAGGCAGTTTTTGAAATCACTAATCTAAAAAACAGACCTTAATAAAGGTAACTTAACATTCTATTAAACAATTAACTATTTTATTTTTTATCTTATTTTCAAAAACTAAACTGTAGGAGCTAATATGTGATGAAAATGATGAAAGCTATACAGATTCCGTCTAAAGGCGAATGAATTATCTGTATTAGAAGCAGCACCACTTATGTGTCCTGGTGAAACAACGTTTAGTGCATTAAGAAACAGCAAAGCTCTGCCTGGCGATCGTGTATGTCTCCAATAATCCATAATAAATATTTTTTAATTTTTTTTAAATTCTGAATTATTTGTTGAAATATATATTGGAAGGTGCTTTAATAAATGTAAGAATATAACTTATCGGATATGTGATGTCTGAAAGGATAGAGGGTGGGTGTGTAAATGTGGGGAAAATATTCACCAAGAAAGTATCGGAAACAGTAGAAGAAGAAATAGAAAAGATGATTGAGTCTGGCAAATTCCAGTCAGGTGAAAAGCTACCTTCCGTTAGGGAATTATGTGATTTATTCGGTGTTGGACGTTCCGCTGTCCGAGATGCAATCACTACACTTAAAGGAAAAGGTACTGTTTACGTGAAACAAGGGGAAGGTACATACATTTGCGAATTTGATTCCACAAAATTGTTTACCAACCATATGTTAATCCCCAGCTGTGAAGACATAAAAGACTTATTTCAAGTCAGGAAAATATTGGAGACAGGTATCGCGGAAATGGCTGCTTCCAATCGGTCGGTACAAGATTTGGCACGTATGGAAGAAATCCTTTCAAACCTCTGTATCAATGGCTGGGAAGGGGACTACCACTTTCATATGGCGATTGCTAATGCGACAGGAAACAAAAGCCTGATCCAATTAGTGCAAACCATTTCAACCGCCATGAAGAAGGCAATGATTGATTTTCACAGGTATATTCAAGAGAATGAGAACATCGTAAAAACGATGGATGAACAACATGATAAAATCTATGAATCAATAAAGATGGGGAACCCTATAAAAGCTAATCAGTCGATGATTAACCACCTACATTATGTTGAAGAAATTTTGCAAAACAATATTTTACAAAAGGTATGAAGTTTAAATGTTTTTTTTGCATCAATATAGAAACGATGTTGGTTATTACGAAAAAAAAAGGAGGCGTGGGTTTTGATCGTAGTGGATCTTCTATCAGATTTAAAGTCATTTTTACCTGATGTGCAACTAGTTGATGGGAAAAACCAAAGACATCCACTTGGGAATGGTGGTCAGGTATCGGTTTACCCGAAAACAGAGGGAGAAATAGCAAGTATTTTAAAGTATGCAAACGATAAAGGGAAAAAAATAACGGTGGTAGGAGGCGGAACCAAGAGAGGTTTTGGAGGATTGATTGAAACAGCTGATATCTTACTCTCATTATCGAAATATAAAGGAATTGTCAAACATACTGTAGGAGATATGACATTAACGGTTAAAGCAGGTACTTCATTTAAAGAATTGCAAGAATATTTGGCACAACATAATCAGAAGGTTTCGCTGGACCCTGTATGGCCTGAAGAGGCGACAATTGGCGGAATCATTGCTTCAAATGAAAGCGGTCCCAAAAGATTGGGTTATGGTTCTTCCAGAGATGTGGTAATAGGACTTCGCTTGGTTTACCCGGATGGCAGTATCATAAGAGCTGGGGGAAATGTAGTAAAGAATGTTGCTGGGTACGATATGAACAAACTTTTTATAGGATCGATGGGTACACTTGGTATTTTATCTGAAGTGACTTTGAAGCTTAGACCAATACCAAAGTACGAAAGCCTTGGACTGTTAGTGTTTCCCGATGGAAATCTCGAAGAAGTTCGGTCACTAGCAGTTAAGTTGTTGGATTCAGTGATGGAACCAATCGCTTTGGAACTGCTAAATCCTGCTTTGTCGGAAAGGTTAACGGGTCAAAACGTTTATACCTTAGCAATTTCATTTGAAGATGTGGAGAGCTCTGTTCATTACCAGGAGGATTTTGTAAAGAACATCCAACCTTCTAACGCAAAAATGACAGTGCTTTCACAAAATCAGGCACAAGCTTTTTGGGAAAAATTTTATTCGATTTCTCCAAATGGAGCAACACTTGCTAGTGGAAATCAGATAGAAGCGGCATTGAAAATAGGCGTTGTTAACTTAGATGTTTTGAAGGTCATTAAAGAAAGCCACATTTTACATCACTCTAGTACTCTTACAGTAGAAGCACATGGTGGACTAGGTCATGGAATATGCCAGGTTAACCTAAAGGGAACTGAAGATGAAGAATTAACACAGGTAATAGTAAAGCTCAGAAAATCCGTCGAAGCATTGGGTGGTTATGTGATTGTGAAGCATCTGCCTTTAACGCTCCGTCAGCAAATTGATGTATGGGGTGAAAAACCATCACATTTCTTCTTGTTAGAAGGAATTAAAACAAAGATCGATCCTAATAGAGTACTTAATAATAAAAGATTCGTGGGAGGGATTTAATAGTGAGTCTGAGAGAAGTTGATATAAAGCAAGATCCATCATGTACATCTAATAGCTTAAGCAACTATCTATGGAGTGATAAGCCTGATGAAAACAAATGGGCAGATTGCGTACATTGTGGTATGTGTTTGGAATCCTGCCCAACATATGAGCTAACAGGCCAGGAACAGCATTCTCCCCGTGGTCGTGTCCATCTTATCAAATCAGTAGCAGAAGGAAAGCTTGAGGTGAACGAGCAATTCATGGATCCTGTTTTTGCTTGTCTTGACTGTCGTGCATGTACCACTGCTTGTCCGGCGAATGTAGATGTCGGAGGATTAATTGAAGAGGCTCGCGGACAAATTCGTCAGGCGATTCCATTGACAGGAGTGAAAGGAAAAGTAAGTAGATTAGTACTTGAAGGAATGTTCCCACATCAAAACAGACTGAATACAGTGGGGAGTTTATTAAAGTTCTATCAGAAGAGCGGATTGCAGAAAGTGGTTCGCAAAATAGGGTTAATGAATATTATGCCACAGCATTTAATTGAGATGGAAGCAATTATGCCCGAAATTAAAGAGCCTGTACGCAAAAAATACAAAAATGAAAAAGTGATCAAAGCATTAGGAAAAACGAAAGCCGAAGTGGCGTTTATGACAGGTTGCGTGATGGACGTTATGTTCAGTGATATTAATCAGTCCACGATTAATGTTTTAACACGAAACGGAAATGATGTGACAATTCCGCAAAACCAAACTTGCTGTGGAGCCTTACATGTTCATGCCGGTGACCGTGAAACTGGAAGAAAGCTGGCGAAACAGAATATCGAAGCGTTTAAGGATGCTGATAAAGTAATCGTTAACGCAGCAGGATGCGGCTGTATGCTTCAGGAATATGCTGAATTGTTTCGGGAAGAGCCTGAATGGCATGATAAAGCTGAAAAATTTTCCGCTAAGGTCGAGGACATCTCTAAATATATTCATGAAACAGGCTATGAAATACCAAAAGCTGAATTGAACACTCGTATCACATATCATGACGCATGCCATTTAGCACATGGTCAAGGAATTCGCCAGGAACCGAGAGACCTTCTTGTTAGTATTCCCGGAGTTGAAATGGTACATATGCCAAACGCTGATCGCTGCTGTGGAAGTGCAGGTATATATAACATCACTAATCCGGAAATGGCCGGTGCCGTGCTAGAAAGTAAAATGCAAAATGTGCCAGGCGATGTTGAGATGATTTCAATGGGTAACCCAGGATGTATGCTTCAGATGGCCATGGGGGTACAGAAATATGGTAGAAATCAAAAAGTCGTCCATACAATTCAGCTTCTGGATTGGGCTTATCAAAAAGAGGATGATCTAAAGGGGGGACAGTAAATGGCACCGAAAAAAATAAAATCGAATGATCGACATATAAAAAATTTAGAGGCGATTGTTGGCGACGCCAATTCAATTCTATTTCACAAAGAGGATTTGCTTGCCTATGATAGCGATGGATTTACGCTTCATAGACAATTACCTAAAGCGGTTGTGTTTCCAAAAGATACTCAGGAAGTAGCCAAACTAGTTAAATATTGTTCCGAAAATAAACTGCCGTTCCTAGCCCGTGGCGCTGGAACTGGATTAAGTGGCGGTGCTATACCTTTAAATGAAGAAGTCATTATCAGTCTGGTAAGGATGAAGAAGCTATTAAGCGTTGATCTCGAAAATAGGCGTGCTGTTGTACAGCCTGGTTTTATCAATCTTAAACTCACGAACTCTATCTCTGATAAAGGATATTATTATGCTCCGGATCCTTCTAGCCAATATTGTTGTACAATTGGCGGAAATGTCGCAGAGAATGCTGGAGGGGCTCACTGTCTTAAGTATGGAGTAACCACGAATCACATCCTAGGGCTGGAAGTAGTACTGCCAAACGGGGAAATTATAGAAATGGGTGAAAATGGAATTCCTGATTCTCCTGGATATGATTTGCTCGGTCTGTTGACAGGTTCTGAAGGAACATTAGGCATTGTAACGAAAATCACTGTTCGTATATTGAAAAACCCGGAAGCGAAACAAACTGTTCTTGCTTACTTTGATAAAGTGGAGGACGGAAGTCAGGCCGTGTCTGATATAATTTCAGCAGGAATCGTACCGGCAGCGCTTGAAATGATGGATAAAACAGCGATTGAGGGAGTGGAGGCGGCTGCTTTTCCAGTAGGTCATCCAAGTGATATTGAGGCTGTCCTACTCATTGAAGTGGATGGAATCTCAGCAGGTATTGAAGAGCAAATCGAACAAATTTTGGAAGTGTGTAAGTACAGGAATGTACTTGAAGTGAAGGTAGCACAGGATGAACTCGAAAGAGGTAGATGGTGGGCCAATCGTAAAACAGGATTTGGTGCCATGGGAGCCATTTCACCGGACTATTTAGTACAGGACGGTGTCATTCCACGAAGCAAATTGCCCGAGGTATTAAACAAAATCAATCGAATCAGCGAAGAATATGGCTTGCGAATCGCTAATATTTTCCACGCGGGTGATGGGAATTTACATCCACTTGTTCTTTTCGATGCCAGAATCCCTGGGGAAAGCGAAAAGGCCCTGGCAGCTGGTAGTGCCTGCTTAAAAGCATGTGCTGATGTTGGGGGGACGATTACAGGTGAACACGGAGTGGGGATTGAAAAAATAGAGGAAATGCGATTCGTCTTTTCTGACGAAGAGATTATTGCACAAACAGATATTCGAGAAGTATTCAATCCTCATAACCTTTTAAATGCAGGGAAATTATTCCCGATGCCGGGACGCTGTGCTGAGATAAAAAGAGATTTAAAAGAAAAAGAAGCAGCTGCTATATCTTAAATATGTTTGTCTAGTAAGGCGCAGTCCATAAAATGGATGAAGCCAATTCATTTCTCGTGCCATCGTTTTTATACACAGATAAAGAAGCGTTGTTTTGTAATAACAAACAAACAGAGCAATTAGGATAATTACATCCTAGAGTGAACAAATTACTTTTTTCCAGAGATGAATTATTTAAAATAAAATCTTGATTTACAAGGAGGAACTTATAATGACAAAATATATTAAATCAGGGAATCTTCAAGTTGCAACGGAATTATTTGAATTTATTAATTCAGAAGCTCTTCCAGGTAGTGAAGTGGATCGTGATCAGTTTTGGTCTGGTTTAGAAAATTTGGTCAATGAATTAACTCCTAAAAATAAGGAATTATTGGCACATCGTGAAGAGATTCAAAATCAAATAAATGCTTGGTATCGAAAAAATAATAATGATTTTGATTTTGAAGAGTATAAATCATTTTTAAAAGAAATTGGATATCTTGAACCAGAGGTTGAAGACTTCAAGATCACCACTGAAGGTGTGGATGCCGAAGTAGCTATCCAAGCTGGACCGCAACTGGTTGTTCCAGTTAATAATGCTCGTTATGCAATCAATGCCGCCAACGCCCGCTGGGGAAGCCTTTATGACGCACTTTATGGTACAGATGCAATCAGTGAAGAAGATGGTGCACATCGAGAAGGTGGCTACAACCCAGTTCGTGGTGCTAAGGTTATTGAGTTTGGAAGAGAGTTTCTTGACCAAGCAGCTCCATTAAGGGAAGCTTCTCATAAAGATGCTGTAAAATATACAATTGAGTCTGGAAAGCTGAATGTTGCACTCCGGAATGGAGAAACGACAGGACTTGAGGACGAATCGAAATTAACTGGCTATCAAGGACAACCACAAAATCCAAGTGCTGTACTTTTGAAAAATAATGGCCTGCACTTTGAAATTCAATTCAATTTCAGTCATCCAATCGGAAAAACTGACGAGGCTGGCGTTAAAGATATTCTATTAGAAGCAGCAGTAACTACGATTATGGACTGTGAAGATTCAGTAACTGCGGTAGATGCCGAGGATAAAGTTCTAGTTTACCGTAACTGGTTAGGATTAATGAAAGGAGATTTATCTGCTACCTTCATAAAAGGCAATAAATCAATGACAAGAACTCTTAATCCTAATCGCGTTTATTTGACCCCGACGGGAGAAGAATTGTCTTTGTCAGGTCGTTCACTTTTGTTTGTTCGTAATGTAGGTCATTTAATGACGAATAATGCAATCTTAGATCAAAATGGGGAGGAAATCCAAGAGGGAATTTTAGATGCAATCATCACTAGTCTTCTTGGAAAACATACTCTTTTAGGAAACGGCCCATACCAAAACACATCCGAAGGATCCATTTACATCGTTAAACCTAAAATGCATGGATCAGAAGAGGTCGCTTTTGCCAACCATCTATTTGATCAAGTAGAGGAATTGCTCGGTCTAAAACGGAATACTCTAAAAATTGGTGTTATGGATGAGGAGCGCCGCACATCTTTAAACTTAAAAGCTTGCATAAGCGAAGTTAAGGAACGGGTAGTATTCATAAATACCGGATTTTTAGACCGTACTGGTGATGAAATCCATACCTCTATGGAAGCGGGAGCAATGATTCGAAAAAGTGAAATGAAATCATCCACTTGGTTGCAAGCCTATGAAAAATCGAATGTTAATACAGGCCTTGTAAGCGGCTTCCAGGGGCGTGCCCAGATTGGAAAGGGTATGTGGGCTATGCCGGACTTGATGGATGAAATGTTAAAACAAAAGATTGGACATGTAAAAACAGGTGCAACTACGGCGTGGGTTCCATCACCTACTGCAGCTACATTGCATGCACTGCACTACCATCAAGTTGATGTAACGAAGGTCCAAAATGAAAAGATCAGTGAATCTAGAGACTTGAGGGATGACATTTTACAATTCCCAGTTGCGAAACATTCTAATTGGAGCCCGGAGGAAATACAGGAAGAGATTGATAACAATGCTCAAACTATGCTAGGTTATGTTGTTCGCTGGGTGGACCAGGGAGTTGGTTGCTCGAAAGTACCTGATATCAACGACGTGGGACTTATGGAAGATCGTGCAACCTTACGTATATCCAGCCAACACATGGCGAACTGGCTACACCACGGTATCATAACAAAGGAACAAGTGCTAGAGACGCTTCAGCGTATGGCTAAAGTAGTAGACGAACAAAATGCTGGAGACGCTGCATATCGCTCAATGTCTGCGAATTTTGACGATTCGGTGGCATTTCAAGCTGCATGTGACCTGATTTTTGAAGGTTATAATCAGCCAAGTGGCTACACTGAGCCAATATTGCATCGTCGCCGCATTGAAGCAAAAGCAAAGTTTGCTATAAAACAATAAACAACTAGGGGACATTCTATTTTTTACAACGTCACGATTTACAATGTAAAGAGTATATTGCTAATTTAATTGAAGTACTGCAGTTTCAACAACTAACTGCACTTCAGGTGTTCGCTTCTGAAATTAATGAGGAAATGAAAGTGGCAGCGGTTTATGCAATTACAAACTTAATTCAGCCTCAAGAACTGACACATGATTATGTAATACCAAATGCTTTCGACAACCGAGTAGTAGAATCTGTCGCCAATGCTGTAGCAGAGGCAGCAATACAGTCTGGTGTTGCGAGAAAAAAACCGAAATAGAAGTCTGAGAGGAGCAATAAAACAATGAAGTTTACTAGGTTTATAGCTAATTCTTCCATTCATACAGGTGTTAAAGAAAAAGGTATAATAAGAGTAATTAAGGGCGATATTTTTGGTGCTTGGGAGTATACAGGCCAAACATTTTCTCAGGGTGAAGTTAAGTCTATTGCACCCCTAGAACCAAATCAAATCATTGGAATCGGTGCAAACTTCGTTTCAAATGTGGAAAATCTTCCGGAACAGCTCCCGGAAATTCCAGTATTCTTCTTTAAGCCAACTTCATCAGTGATTGGACCTGAAGATGAAATTATCATTCCAGAGGGTATCAAGGAAGTAAAGTTTGAATCCGAATTAGCGATTGTCATTGGGAAAGAGGCAAAAAATGTGCCTGAATCCGACGTACTGGATTATGTTTTTGGATACACAGTTGGAAATGACGTAACAGCACCTCAGTTTTTCCACCAGGATGGCCACTGGACAATTGGTAAATCATTTGACACGTTCACTCCATTAGGTCCTGTTATTGAAACCGTACTTGATCCTTTTAATGTAAAGGTCAAAGCAAAACTGAACGATGTTGAAAAACAAAACAGTGCAACTGAACTGATGATTATTCCAATTCGCAAAATGGTTTCCTATCTGACAAATGTTATGACACTTAAACCGGGAGATGTAATTTTAACAGGTAGTCCTGTTGGAGCAGAGTTGGTCGGCGCAGGCGACGTTATAGAATGTGAAATAAAGGAAATTGGAAATCTTCGAAATACATTTGTTACGGCTAAAGAAGGTGCAAGAGCGTATTAGGTACGGTTAAAAATTTTTAGAGGTTAGTTCCAAATTGCTGGAATCAATTGATTTTAGATCGGAAGCAAGGCAATACTTGCAAGAACTGAAGAATACCACAAATAAGGTTATCCATCTAGTTGTTTATGACCAAGGTGAAGTGGTGTAAATTGAAAAGCTAGAAGGAAACGAAATGCTGCGAATGCACTATAAAGTTGGAAAACAAGAACCCATGCATTGTACTTCAGTCGGCAAAGCAATTCTTGCTTATTTGCCATCTAATGTCTTGCTTAACATTCTTGAGCAAAAGGGAATGCCAATGCATACTGACAAAACGATTACGAATAAAGATGATTTCCTTCAAGAATTCATTCAGGTTAGAATTAAAGGCTATGCATTGGATTTAGAAGAAAATGAATACGGAATTACTTGTATTGCCGTTCCTATTTTCGATCATTCGGGGAAAGTCATTGCTGCTGGCATCAGATCTGGTCCAACAATGCGTATGACTGAACAGCGAATCGATCTACTACAGTTACAGATGATTCAAATTGGAAAGAAAATTTCAACAAGGCTTGGATTTTAAAGTGGAATTACTTTCCAATATATTTTTAGGATTTTTTTTCAAAGAAAATTTGCCCGATATATCTTTTTTTCAAAATAATCGGGCAAATTTTGATATTGGTTTTAAAATTTTACCAATAATTTGTATAATTAAAATAGGATTAGTGTTTGTTGTATAACAACTACTTATATAGTTACTAAACAATAGTGTTTTTTCGCAAACTTACAGAAACGTTGTTTCTTAATACGAAACAGAAAGGGGAAATGTTGTCTTATAGAGTGTTATCATACCGATAGAAAGTGTTAAGGGAAATATTATGTAGAGAAGACAGCAGATTTCCTAGCGTATTTCTTTTTGTATATCTCACCTTAGTCGCAATAAACCTTTAGTAACTAAAGGTTTAAAGTACTTTATAGTCCCTTTACCGGACAAGCACTATTATGATTTTATCATTACGCAACCAAGATAAAATCACAAACATCCGGACTTTACAACACGAAAAAATTGAATATTTTCAGTGGATTCAAATTTTTTTCACTTTCTTGTAAATTAGAGCAGAAGAAATGGTAGCATATTTTAATAAAAATATGTAAGCGGTTACTTTTAGGGACTATAAATTGGAGGGTACAATATGACATATACACAAAACTTTACAGTGGTAGGAGATAGCCTCGCTTTATCCGCTATCGTGGCAGTAATTCCAATACTTTATTTCTTCTGGGCATTGGCAGTGAAGAGAATGAAAGGGTATCTGGCAGGGCTCACGACGCTATTAATTGCTTTGATGTTGGCGGTTATTGCATTTGGAATGCCAACACAAATGGCGATTATGTCTGCTACACACGGGGCAGTATACGGGGTTTTGCCTATTGGTTGGATCATTATCAGTTCAGTTTTCCTTTATAAATTAACCGTAAAAACAGGACAATTTGATATTATTCGTAATTCAGTTGTTTCACTTACGGAAGACCGTCGTCTTCAGGCACTTTTGGTAGCGTTCTCATTTGGGGCATTTCTTGAAGGAGCCGCTGGTTTCGGTGCTCCTGTTGCCATTTCTGCTGCACTACTTGTTGGCCTTGGGTTCAATCCTTTATATGCAGCTGGCTTGTGTTTAATTGCCAATACAGCACCGGTTGCATTTGGTGCAATAGGAGCACCAATTATTGCGCTTGAGGGGCCTACCGGAATTTCTGCGATGGAGATTTCAAAAATGGTTGGTCGCCAATTACCGTTTTTATCTGTAGTCATACCATTTTATTTAATCGTGATTATGGCAGGCTTTAAAAAAGCCTTCGAAGTCATGCCTGCAATTTTAGTAACTGGTATTACTTTTGCTGTAACACAATTCTTAAGCTCTAACTTCCTTGGACCAGAACTTCCGGATATTTTATCGGCTCTTGTTTCATTACTTGCTTTAGCAGTTTTCCTTAAATTTTGGAAACCGAAAACCATCTTCCGTTTTTCAGCCGAACAAGAAATGGCTGCAACACTTGCTGTAAATGAACCTTCTGGCCACAAGCCAACTTATACCGGCGGACAAATTTTTAAAGCGTGGTCACCATTCCTGGTTTTAACGGGAGTAATCTCCCTTTGGGGAATTCCAACCATAAAGCAGGCACTAACAGGACACTATGAAGGAACAAATGTTGTTTTATCAACGATTAATTCTATAGGGCATGCATTTTCGTTTATACCCAACGTTCCTTTATTAAATAATAAGATTATAAACGCTGCGGGAGAAGCGATACCTGCCTTTTACAAGCTGGAATTGCTAGGTGCTGCTGGTACAGCGGTTCTGATTGCAGCAATCATTACGAAATATATTGTAAAAATTTCTTGGAAGGGTTGGATAGTTACATTCGGTGAAACACTAAACGAACTTAAATTTCCCATTATCACAATCGCTTCTGTTGTAGGATACGCTTATGTGACAAACTCTTCAGGAATGAGCACATCTATGGGGATGGTATTGGCGAAAACAGGATTTTTATTCCCTTTCTTCTCTCCTATACTAGGCTGGCTAGGAGTGTTCATTACTGGTTCTGATACTTCAGCCAACTTACTATTCGGTAACATGCAAAAAGTTACAGCTACTTCAATAGGCATGGATCCGGTGCTCGCAGTGGCAGCAAACTCTTCAGGCGGAGTTACCGGAAAGATGATTTCGCCTCAATCAATTGCAGTAGCTTGCGCCGCAGTAGGCCTAGCAGGGAAAGAATCAGATTTGTTTCGATTCACTATAAAGCATAGTATTATACTGGTGGTTATTGTTGGAATCATGACATATTTGCAGAATGGGGTGTTATCCTGGATGATTCCTTAAGTAAGATTGCAAAGCAAATATCTTTATTTAGAGTAAATATGAGATCAATATGAGTTGATAAAAATAAGAAAAACACCATTTAAAAGTCGCAAGTTTTGTCAAACGACTTTTAAATGGTGTTTTTTCATTGGAAAAGAAAGATAGCTACGTATGAAGTTGATGGCGCACTTATAGAATTAAATCCAAGAAGGATATAAAGTCCCACCTCTTGTTGAACACCATATGATTAATAAAACTAATTTTTATGGGGAATTTATAGTTACTTCTGCCAAAAAGTTGGGGCAATAGAGTTTCGACCTAAAGGTTTATATCCAGTATTCTCCTTTTGGAGGAACTTTTTAAATATACATCTCTGTGATTATTTGGTCTTCTTCAAATTCTCTCACCTGGCGTGTCAGTAATGCTTTTGAAATACCAGGTAACAACAGTTGAATTTCATAAATCATCTTGTTCTTTAGCCATCTTCATCAAAAGTTGGTGGATATATGATATAGAGGTGAAGAGGTGGCATTTCGGCTATTACGGTATTTTATTTTTTCTTGGTTGAACTTTCTTTGGATTAGGGAATGTCTAAAATAGGATACGATTGAAAGTAGAAATCTGTGTGCAGAAAGCGATTGATTGGAACAGAAATGCAACAGCTGCAGGATTAAAGCGTTAATTCATTCCTTCTGGGCTAAACATTACCTCAGTATAAGCCTCTAACGGACTGCACAATTGTGTTGTGAGTGATGTGCTAGCGATTTTCTGACTGAGCCATACGGAAAGGACAATGAGTTTGTTTGCATGATACTTACTAGATCGCTGTACAAAGCCAACTTGTTTGGAAACAGCTTGTAAGACTACTGGAGATAAAAAGTATTGTAGCTCTTGTGTGAAAAGATTCAGTTCATTTGAAATGATAGAATTCATTAAAAAACACCGTCCTTTCTCGTAAACTACTAACGATAAGCATAGCGTTCTTTCTCTTTAAGGGTGTAATTTTAACTTAGCGTGATGGACATGTGACGCTACCCCTAGTGAACTTATTTTCAACCAAAATGCTTGAAGAGCATAAGGAATTTTCGATATCACTAACCGTATATGCTAGGCAAAGCCCAACGAAACCTGATATCATGAAAGTCCTCGAAATATCGATATACTGCTGAGATGCTGTAGACCTAGTGTCGACATGACTATTTTAATTCTAAATAAAATGGGTTGGACACCTAAAAAGATGCCCACCCCATTTTCGCTGACATAAAACCCGTTAGAGAAAGTATTTCTCATTAAATAGTTTTAATTTTTTTCTCGTTCAATCAGTTGTAGCATTCACCATTAGGTCCATAAAACAAAATCATAAGGCCGCCTTCAAGTGTTGATTGTGGCTGGATCGATAAAAATTTAATCCCTTTTTTCTCATAATGACTAATTGTTTGGTTAATATCATCTACAGTAAAAGCAAGATGGTTAACAACCCCACTTTTGTTATACACACCAATAGGATCAATATCTCGAATTAATTCAATTTCCATACTAGGCTGTTTTTCCAGATATAAAAATCCCCTAAGACGAACCTTAAATCCAAACATATCTGAATAGTATTGAATACTATGATCCATATCGGTACAATGATGGCTATGTGTTCCATTTTACTTATCATTTATATTCTTCCTCTCGCCATAAATAATACGGATTTAGAACCAAATATACTGTGCGAATGTCAGGATTTAATTATGTTACTTGGTCTCGTTTCATCGAGGTTTGGTGCAACGATCTTACCGCTCTCGTTATTATCCCTCCATTCATTGGGAGGATTGAGAGTCATTCAGCTAAAGGATCAGACCTTAATATCTGAACCCAAAGTAATTTGGAGAAAGAATAGTTATTTATCAAAAGCAGCAAAAGAATTTTCAAAACTTTTTTAGACACCAAAATATTTACTCAAAAGTAAAAGACTTCAACGTTGAAAAATGGCAAAAAAAAATGAAACAGGTATTAGTTTTGACTGTGGTAAAGTAGATCTTTAAATGAAAAATAAAATATATTCATGGTTTTATAACCTCATTTCGATTCGTTACGGGGAACCGTATCATAAGTAAATGAGGTTCTTAAATAATCTATATTAAATGAATATCCGCCCACTTTATAGGCTTCTAAAAATTCTTACTTATGCTCAGGATGAAAAAGTTACACTAAACTTAAAAATACTCCCCTTTAAATGAGACAGATTTATTTTCTATCCAGGCTGCTGGAGGTTTCTCCAGGACTAATAAACCCACAGCATCCATCACGATAGAAAAATTCATCGAGAACCAGGCACTACAAAAAAATTTCATCATATATAGGTGGTATCCGTTCGGATTTGATGAGGAGGATATCATGCAACCTATGTTACCTAT
>NZ_JVPL01000081.1:0-14840 GCF_001054655.1 Bacillus sp. 220_BSPC | reverse complement strand
AAAATAGACAAACTCGATTTTCATCGAGTTTGTCTACAGTCTGAGGCCGTTTCAAAAAAGAAACGGCCTTTTCTTTATTTTTTATTTTTGTAGAGCTTGAACGACTTCCTCCAGCTTCATGCCCCTGGAAGCTTTAACAAGTATGATGTCATTTTCCTGTGTGGACGACTTAAGTTCCTCTATAAGCTCCTGCTTATCTTGAAAAGGGCGAACCTGCTCCGATGAAAAAGACTTGCTCGCTCCCTTGGCAATAAACTCGGCTAAAGTACCATATGTGAAAATCTTATCAATCCGCTCATTGGAAATCAATTCACCAATTTTCGTATGAAAGTCTTTTTCCTGCGGCCCTAACTCCAACATATCTCCCAATACAAGGATCTTATTCTCGAACCCAGATAAGCCCTCAACCAACTCCACTGCCGCCTTGACTGAAGTTGGACTGGCATTATATGCATCATTGATGATTTTCTGCCCTTTTGCGCCTTCAACCAATTCCATCCTCATATTAGTTAACTGAATGGCCGATAGGCCTTTACGGATCGCCGAATCATCTACATTGAATTCTTTAGCAACCAAGATGGCAGCCAACGCATTAAGAACATTATGATGACCTAAAACAGGTATCTCATAACCGATTTCCTTATTACCGCTTGCGATTGTAAACGTGGTACTGTCTGCCCCTTGGCTAATGGCCTGTGGATATAAATCATTTTGTTCCGTACGTCCAAAAGATATTACGTTTAAATCAGGAAAATCCTTTTTGATCCGATTGCGAAGCAATGGTTCATCACCATGATATATCAGCGTTCCATCTTTCGACAAACCTTCGACAATTTCCAACTTCGCATTCGCGATTTCCTCGCGTGATCCTAAATCCAATAAGTGTGATTCACCGATATTGGTAATGATCGCTACATCAGGCTTTGCCATTTTGGATAAGAACTCGATTTCACCGCGGCTGCTCATTCCCATTTCCAAAACAGCCGCTTCCGTATCCTCTGCCATAGAAAGCACCGTTAACGGCAAACCTAAATGATTATTGAAGTTTCCATTTGTTTTATGAACCTTATAGGCAGTGGCCAGCAGCGCAGCGGTCATATCTTTCGTAGTGGTCTTACCGTTGCTCCCTGTTATCCCAATGACTTTTATATTCAACTCCTGGCGGTAAGAACGCGCCAATTGCTGAAGTGCTTTCTCAGTGTTTTCGACAATGATTATCGGTAAATCAACAGGAGGATTCGGAACATCCCTTTGCCAAAAGGAAGCTGCAGCCCCTTGCGCTAAAGCCTGCTTGACATACTGATGGCCGTCAACCTGCTCACCCTTAAGCGGAATGAACAAACACCCTTCCTTAACCGTTCTTGAATCGATGGTAACCCCATTAATTCCTTTGGACTGGAATGGACTGATATCATTCAATCCCTCTGCCATTTCATGTACTTGTTTTAACGTTCTCTTTATCATTTTGTTCCTCCTACATTCATCGAACCGTTAATCGCTCTCCGTTAACCAAACGAAGCAGAAACCAGTTTAAATCGCACCGGTTCCTGCTGATTGGAATCCATCAAATCAAGGCTTGATGGATTGTGGAGTTTACTGATACTTTACCTGCATGATCAAACTGTATATTTGATTTGTTGTTTTTCCTGATGACGTTCCAAGGCAAGTTTCACGAGTGTTTCAATTAACGCTGGATAGTCGACACCTGTGTGCTTCCACAATAACGGAAACATGCTGAATGGAGTAAACCCAGGCATTGTATTCACTTCATTAATATAGATTTGCCCCTCATGCGTCAAGAAGAAATCTGCGCGAACCAATCCAGAGCAATCCAATGACTTAAAGGCAGTAATGGCCATTTCGGATAAAGCTGCATACTCGCTTTCCGTTATCTCCGCCGGAATGACCATCGCTGAATTACCGTCTACATATTTTGCTGAATAATCATAGAAGGCAAAATCTTTCTTAGGGATGATTTCGCCTGCCACTGAACAAGACGGTTCATCATTACCAAGAATACCAAACTCGAGTTCACGAGCAATGACCCCTTCTTCAATGATGACCTTCCGATCGAATTGAAAAGCTTCCGCTACCGCTTTTTCCAGTTCATCAGCATCATTACATTTGCTGATACCGACACTTGAGCCTAAATTGGCAGGTTTGACAAAACAAGGGTACCCCAAATCATCCGCTACCTTTTTGATGGCACTTTCAGTATTCTTCTCCCATTCAGAACGGATGAACCAAGTGTATTTCACTTGAGGAAGTCCCGCCTGGGCAAAAATGTTTTTCATGATGACCTTATCCATTCCTGCTGAAGAAGCTAAAACGCCATTCCCTACATAAGGGAGGTTCAACAGTTCCAGCATCCCTTGTACGGTTCCATCTTCTCCATTCGGTCCGTGAAGCAATGGGAAAATTACGTCATACCCTGTTGATTCACTATTTTCATCAGTTGAATGTGCTTGCAAGGCAAGAGGCGAGCTCGATTTTTCCGGTGAAAATGTCAATGCCTCCACGTTCTCGGCAGGACCTGTTAACTTTGGTCCATTAATCCATGAACCATCTTTTGTTATGTAAATCGGATATATATCAAACTTTGCTAAATCGAGAGCTTTAATGACCGCTAAAGCCGTCTGCATAGAAACCTCATGCTCCGCAGATTTTCCACCATAAAGCAAACCAAGTTTAGTTTTCATGAGTTATTACCCTCCAATATTCTTTTAACCATGTTCATTGTATCACTTTACACTAAAACGGATAAAGCGAAACTTCCATCATTGAGGCTTTTCCAATGATTACTATTTTGCAGAACACAGGATAAAACCGCCACATCCTGTGGCAACTCCTGTGCTAGCACATCCTGTGCGTCGCAATCGGGCATTTACAGGCTGTTGGTTCACCACATTTCTTTTTCATTACATTTGTCATCAGGCTTCCTTACAGCCTGTTAATGCGGGGTAAAGCGAAACTTCCACCAATGAGTATTTCCAATGATTACTAATTTACTGAACACAGGATAAAACCGCCACACCCTCTCTTATCTCTTATGCATGAGACGGTAAGTCTTACACCTAAAAAGTTCAAGGACTTCAAATAAAATTAGGAGGATGGTGTATTTTTAATAACACTTTCCCAAATCTTCTCTTTTCGATTGAAGATAATAAATGCATCGGGCTCCTTACTATCTCTATCAGAAAAGGAATCATGCATCTCATCCATGTTTAAATAATCCCCTACGACCCATGCCGGTATCTCAATTTTCGTTCTAGTATACTTAACATCCCGAAAGGAAAAAACGAGCCCCTCTGCCAGAATATGAGCCAAAGAAGCAATGATTTCTGCAGGAATCGCCGTCAGCTCTTTTTTCTTTCTGATTCCAAGCCACGTCCTCTCTACTTTTAATGGCTCCAGCTTTAGCGGAATCAGACTTCCTAACATCATATAATATGTCGAAAGAGAACGAAAATAAATTTTATTGAACCAGCCATCATCCTGGGCAAGGTACACAAATTGGTTATTCAATTTACGAAAAAACGGGGGATCCAGATGGGTTTTAGCATGTCCTAAATATAAAAGTTCCGCTATTTCCCTTCCATCCAATTCATCCAGCCCTTCCGCTTCTTCAAAATCGATCCAACAGAAATCTCCATATGCCCGGACATTTTCTTTAACGAGCTTCGCAATAGCTTCAGATGAAGCGCTCTCAAGCAGGACATTCAAATTGTATTCCCCACCATCGAATTGATGTTTCAATAATAAGATCGAATCCAAGGTATACGGAAGCGAATTGACGAATTCACGAAAATTGAGTCCATTAAAAAGGACAAACCGTTCGGAAGCCTGCATATACATGTATAAGATATCATTGCTATCATTCTTCATAACCTGACCCCCTCCGAGCTCTCAATCAATAATGTTATTTTATCAAACTTTTGGAGTTTCACGTAAGTTATATAACCCCAATATTAATCATCATCTGCATCGTTTAAATAACATGAATCAAAATCCATTTTAACCAATAGGAAAAAATATAGAATTCGAAGAATGGATCATGACTGGTTTTATCATTCATTCACTCATTTCATGTGGCCGCTCCCCTTTATGCTGATGATCCCCTGCGCAAAATACCCGACATTAGTCAAATCAACCGTAATTTAAAGCCTGAAGGTAGTTTCATTTCACAACACATGACCTTCTGGGAGGAAGAGGATATGATTTGGTTTTGGGGTAAACAATGAAAGGCTTTATGAATTTGGGGGTATTTTGACATCCAGGAAGACGCGTCAAGAAGTAGTTCCCTCCATAACACCTGAAGGAAGCAGATTTTTACAGTATCGAGAAAAATTAAGGAAGCGCTTTTTCATTCAATAAAAAAAATCCAGAGTGACATTTCACTCTGGATTTTTTGTATCAAGAAACTTGTTGTTCTAGTTCTTTTTTGGAAGGAGGGTTGAATTGACCTTCCCATTTAGAGATAACGATTGCCGCAAGTGAATTACCAATAACGTTTACCACTGTACGTCCCATATCAAGAATACGGTCGATACCGGCAATAAATGCTAGACCTTCAATAGGAATACCGACAGTTCCCAATGTCGCTAAAAGAACTACGAAAGATACACCTGGTACACCCGCAATCCCTTTGGATGTGATCATTAACACTAGCATTAGCGTGATTTGCTCATACATGCTTAAATCGATTCCATACATTTGAGCGATGAAGATAGCTGCTAACGCTTGGTATAATGTAGAACCATCAAGGTTAAAGGAGTATCCAGTCGGAATAACAAATGTAGCAATATGTTTCGGACATCCCGCTTTCTCCATTTTTTCCATGATTTTCGGAAGAACCGCTTCTGAACTTGCAGTAGAGAAAGCAAGAATCAATTCTTCTTTTAGAAGTTTAATCAAAGTAAAGATATTGAATCCTACAAATTTTGCAATAAGACCCAGAATGACAATTACAAAGAAGATCATTGTTCCGTAAACAGAAAGCGCTAACTTTCCTAACGGAATTAGAGATTCCAAACCGAACTTGGAGATAGTCACACCGATTAGTGCAAATACACCGATAGGAGCGAATTTCATGACCATGTTAGTTAGGTAGAACATTCCTTCAGCTACACCTTGGAAGAAACGGAATACTGGTTTACCCTTTTCACCGATGGCCGCAATACTTAGTCCAAACAACACGGAGAAGAAAATGATCGCTAGCATATCGCCTTCTACCATGGCTTTAACTGGATTGGATGGCACGATGTGTACAAGTGTATCTACGAACGATTCATGCTGCTTAGTTTCTGCTGTATCAACATATGTCGAGATATCAGTTTGTTCCAGGTTATTCATATTCACACCAGCACCAGGCTGGATGATATTCGCTGAAATTAAACCAACAGCAATCGCTATCATAGTTACGACAACAAAGTATGATAATGATTTAGCACCTAGTTTTCCTACCGCTTTCAAGTCACCTACACCGGCAACTGCAACGATAAGGCTGGATACGATGATCGGCACTACGATCATTTTAATCATTCGTAGGAAAATGTCTCCGAATGGCTGTAAAAAGCTTTGGGCCGACTCATTACCATAAAAAATGGCACCAACGATAATCCCTAGAATTAAACCAATGAAAATTTGGCTAGCTAAACTTAATTTGAATTTCTTCATTTACTTTCCTCACCTTCCATAAAGTCTTTGATGCAAAAACATTTTTGTCTCGGTAAGGGAAACAAGATACTAATAAAAAGAAAGTAATTTTTCTTTTTTTGAAAAACTCTGTCTTTACGCCGAAAAAAAAGACACTTCATGTGTCGATTTCTTATTGGCGTGAATATTCACACATGTTCCCTTAAAGACGCTGACGAGGTTAGCTGTCGGGTTAGGAATTGGAAACACAAATGCCCTTTCATTTCTGAATTCACCCCTAGCGGATAAAATCCACAAAAATGGGTCCCCCGTTCTTGGAATAAGATTAAGCGAGTTAACTTATAATAAAATATTATACTAAAAATGATAATCTGTAAATATTTATTCGCATCAGTTCTAGAAAAAATCTTTTAATATGTCTGAATATTCTGCATTAAAGGCTGTTGTATCTATAATTACGTTTCCCGATTTTTAATCAAATAAGTTATATTGATATAATTAATTCCTAATTTAACATCACCTCTCTTGTGAAAAAAGCGGTTATTTTTCCAGAATGCCAAGTAACAGATATCTTACTTTTTCCCTAGAGGTGAATTTTTTATAAGTTCTAGCTTTCACTTTTTCAAATTGAATCGGGGTTATAAAATAAGAATGGTTCTTCACTGCCGCATTCGACTCCAGCAGGATGACGTCACCTACAGACGGTCCCTTTATGATTTCTTGCTTCCCTTCAGCCTTAAGACCTTTTGTAATGTAATGTTTATCCACATGGCCTTTATTAGTCAACTTGTAAATATAAGGCTGCTTTTGGTATTGTACGGCCTCTATCGGAATGGAGGGTACACCGGCTTTCTCATTGGTTATTACAGTAAGATTCACTTTCGATCCCACCAACAATGGTTCAGTTTCTTCGCCTTCCGGTTCGATTAAAGCCTGAAATGGAAATCTGTTATCTTTTTTTAATGATGGTTCTTCAGCGGGATAGGAATGGATACGGCCTATCTTCCCTTTCAATGCCTTTTTTGAATCAGAGGAACTTGCTTTTATAGTCATGCCCACTTCAGCCTTTTTCATTTCCTCTTCGGAGAAATCCCCTTCAATTGCCATATTTGTCGAAACAATGGATATAATGGGATTATTCAGGTTTTTATTGATATTTTTAACGACACCATCAGCCTCGCTAGTCGTTACAATTGCACTGGACTGCTGCTCAATCGAACTTAATTTAGCATCAAGCATTTTTACTTTTTCATCCAACCTGTTTTTTTCTAGTTCCTGCTTGTACATTTCTTGCTCAATGTTACTTTTAATAAGATCTGAAGAGCTTGTCGTTATATCAATATTCAAGTTCTTTTCCACCGATTCATCAATTGCAGCTTCAGGTTCACTGGTCACGGTCCCCTGATAAGACCTCAACTTCCCTATGTATTCCTCAATCCCTGCAATTTCCCCCTCGGCGGCCGTTTTCTCCGCTTCCAAATTCGTCTTAAGCGCATCAAGTTCGGTCGTCGTAAACTCAAACAACGAGGAGCCAGCCGTAATCGCATCGCCTTCTTTTACAAGGAATTTCTTAAAATCATTTTTCTTGGCATCAAAATAAATATCATACTCTTCTACTGGTTTAATTACCCCATTTGTTTGAATAGTATCCGTAATTGTATCTTTTTTTACCTTAGTCCAGTTTTCAACGAAAACCGTCCGTTCCACTTTGCTTTCTTTTTTTTCAATAAGGTATAAGTTAACGGTTATTAACACTATCGACGCAATGGAGACCGCCGCTATTTTCCATTTACCGCTCATTCATTTCACCCGCTTTATACAAATACGCCTACTTGGATGTATCCTAAAAAGGCTTTAACAAACCATGTGGCCAAATAGAATAGAACAATCATTAAAAGGACCAAATAATTATTACGTTCTGTAAATTCCTTTAAATAAAAATATTGCAGAGCAATAATAAGAAATTGAAAAATGGTAATTCCGCTGAAAAAGTGAATGAAATAATCACTTCTGAGAAAATACTGACTGATGATCCCCAATGAAAAAGGATTGGCATCGCTGCCTAAATCCATTAAAACGAATAAGGGAATCAATAATGTTTTTTCTATTAATTGCAAGCCAAAAAGAATCATTTGAACGATAACTAATTTTATATAGGGGATATCAGTAACGATCCAAAAGAATAGAGCTGCTAAAAATATGTATATAGAAGGGTCGATTATTCCTGTTATTATATTGCCGCTCAAAATCAGCAACTTTGCTGCTTCGAATTCATTGGCGCTCATCTTCGTGATTTCTTTGGAGAATGATTCTGAACCAATGCCAAAATATCCCCCAACGGCGAATACTATAAGACTAACAAAATATAAAACTATTAATTTCAATCCAAGCTTTGTGACTGCCTCTGCATTTTGCAGCTGATAACGACTCCGATAAGGCTCTAAAATGCCCTTTAACAATCCGACCTGGTACACCATAATTGGTCCTCCTGCAAAAAATGATATATCATCATACATTTTATCCTATTTTGGAAACAATTGCAGAAATAAGGAATGAATATACAAAAAAAAACACATAAGCCTTTCCCTTCAAATGTAATCCTCATACTAATTTGGTGTTAATACTGACAAATGGTGGGCGAGGACTTTAATGCGCGAAGGAGTTTGCCTATAGTTCTCTCCATCCATATCCACATCAAGCGGCCTCTTGGATTCAATAGTCAAGGTACCTGCTTGTAAATAAGTCACCCCAGAGTCAGAACTCATATTTTCAGTCCATGAACGTTTCATCGCTATTATTTCTAAAAATGCACCAAGGCTTGCATTTTCCAAGATGGCAACGCCAAAGAGCCCATCGTCTGGACTAATCATGGGGAAGGGTAATAAATTAGTGCCGATAAAACAACCATTCAAGACCAAAATCATAACGGCTTCCCCTTCAATGAAATTCCCATCATATTCTAGTTTATAGGAAAAGGGAGCATTCTCACCAATCGTCCTTACAGCGCTTAATAAATATCCTATCTTTCCGAACCTGCTTTTTTCCTGCTCATCAATATTGTTTGAAGCATCTGAAATAAGTCCCACTCCCCAGAAATTGGAAAAATAATCGTTATTGGACTTCCCAATATCAATTGGACGAACCTTGCCATTTACTAATGCTTCCGCAGCTTGACGAACTTTTTGAGGAATCTTTAATGTCCTGGAGAAGTCATTGCAAGTCCCTCCAGGTAAAATCCCAAACAAAGGCCGCCTCTGAAGGGGTGAAAGGCCATTTACACACTCATGTACCGTTCCATCTCCTCCCAATACGAAAACTACATTCATTTCTTCACCATATTCCAAACAATAACGGCATGCATCGCCTTTTTGCTTGGTTTGTAGAATGAGAAACTCATCAATATGTGGAGCTAATACCGGAAGACAACCCTCTAGATTCCTTTCGAGTTTATCTTTCCCTGCATTTTTATTATAAATCAGCATTCCTTTTTTCCATCGCATGATTCTTGCCCCCATATCATTGAAAGAATGGTCTTCTTCCCATCACTTTTTACTTTTTCCTAAACCTCCGTTTTTAACACTCATTAAAAATTCAAATGAAAAAGAGGCTATTCGCCCCCTTTCAGTAAAGCCTTCATATATACAACAAATAATCCTTCATCATTAAGATAAGCTTTGAACACAAGGGACTTCTTTTTTCATTTTTTTCCAAAAATAATAAAAGGCTTTCCAAGATGATGGAGCTTGGCCTAACTTTTGAAAATTCTTCCTGGAGCGCTTTTAAAGCTTCCGTATTTTTACGAGTTTCCATCCCCTCTTCTTTACGTGTTTCCACTTCCAGCATCCTGGCGATAATCGAATGGATTTCTTCTTTTGGGCTCATATCCCGCATCGAGCAACCTGGTAGGGGAAATTGTTTCAATAATGGATCTTCCATGTTTTCCAGACTTGTGACAATGGAATCCATCCGGTTCAATATGAAGCTAGGTAACAATTCCACATCGAAAGCATTTTGTTTCCTGATCAATATTCCGATATATCCTTTGAAAAGCGAATCTAAAATAATGGTGCAATCGGGTAGAAGATCAGATGAAAGCCCCGGGTATAACTCAATGATTTTACGCTTGAACCAAATCAAGCCCTCTTCATGGATATAATGTAAAAATCCATCTAGTTCCTTGCTGATATGAACCATTTGTTCCTGCATCATCATTTGAATCAAGTTGGTATTTCCCGTCATATGCTCAATGTGAACAGTGATCTGCCTCATGAATTTGTCTTTACTGGACAATGAAGCATCCAGTTCAAGATCAAGTAATGAGTCTGTCAACGCTTCATAATAAAATTTAAAAATGGAGACTAGTAATTCCTCCTTCGATTTAAAATAATTATAAAAGGACCCTTTTGCTATCCCGCATTTTTCAACAATTTCCTGAACCGAAGTTGCATGATAGCCTTTCTCCGCGAAAAGCTCTACAGACTTATCTATGATCATCTTATTTTTTTCTTTCATCAAATTCATCCTATCTCTTAAAATTGTCCATTGGTGACCAATGGGTCACATCTTCCAAATTGTATCCCAAAACCCTTGAAATCACAACGTTAACACTAACGGATATTATCTGTTGCAATCATAATCCATATACTATATATTTGAGTTTGTGACCGACTGGTCACAATTTTATGTATGGAGGGTACAAGCTTGAATTCAATAATTAAATTTTCATTAAAGAATAAATTGGCAATCTGGTTGCTTACCATCATCATCGTTGCAGCTGGTTTATACTCCGGTTTAAACATGAAACAAGAAACCATACCAAGCATCTCCACTCCTTTAATTAGCATCTCCACTGTTTATCCTGGAGCTGCACCTGAAGAAGTAGCAGATAAGCTCACCGACCAGATTGAGCTAAAAGTAACAAATTTGCCAGGAGTCGAATTAGTCAGTTCTTCGTCCATGGCCAATGCCTCTTCCATCCAATTACAATATGATTATGATACGGATATGGACGATGCAGTAAAAGAAGTGAAAGAAGCTTTAGAGAAATTGGAACTGCCAGAGGGAGTAGATGACCCGAGCGTATCTAAATTAGAATTAAACGCTTTTCCTGTCGTCGCACTCAGTGTAACAGATAAGGCTTCTGATTTACCAGCCCTTACAAAAAATGTCGAAGAGGTGTTAGTACCTAAACTTGAAGGAATTGACGGCGTGACATCCGTATCCATTTCCGGACAGCAAGTAAATGAAGGCAGCCTTGTATTCGACCAGGACAAGATGGCTCAATACGGGCTCGATGAAGAAACCGTAAAGAAGGTTATCCAGGCCGCAAACGTCAGTATGCCGCTTGGCATATATAACTTTGATGATAAAGAGAAAACGATCGTTGTGGATGGAAACATTTCCACATTAAAGGACCTGAAAAATGTAAAGATACCTTTAACCGGCGGCCCGCAAACAGGAGCTCCAGCACAAACTGGACAGGAAACCAATCAATTATCTCCTGAAATGGCAACAGGTCCTGCCCAAATGCAAAATGTGAAATTATCAGACATTGCCGATGTTAAAATCACCGGTAAGGCTGAGTCGATTTCAAGAACAAACGGTAGCGAATCGATTGGAATTCAGGTTACAAGATCACCTGATGCCGATACAGTTGCAATCGTCGACGAAGTAAATGAAGAAGCATCGAATTTCAAAGAAGAATTTAACGGGGTAAGTGTACACACTACTCTCGATCAAGCTAAACCGATTAAAGATTCTGTTGAAACCATGATCAGCAAGGCACTCTTCGGCTGTCTGTTTGCCGTCATTGTTATCATGCTGTTCCTTAGGAACTTTAAAACGACTCTCATTTCCGTCATTTCGATTCCATTATCCCTATTAGCAGCCCTTTTGGTGCTCAAACAAATGGATATTTCATTGAATGTCATGACACTTGGGGCCATGACCGTTGCGATTGGCCGAGTCGTCGATGACTCCATTGTCGTCATAGAAAATATTTATAGAAGAATGGCTTTAAAAGGCGAACAATTAAAAGGCGGCGAATTAATACGATCTGCCACTAAGGAAATGTTCATCCCCATCCTTTCATCGACAATCGTTACTGTAGCCGTATACCTGCCTTTAGCAAGCGTTACAGGACCTGTCGGGGAACTATTCATGCCATTTGCCTTAACAATGGTGTTTGCATTAGTCGCTTCATTAATAATCGCCATCACACTTGTTCCGGCAATGGCAGACTCTTTATTTAAAAAGGGACTATCTAAAAAAGAATTACAATCACATGAAGAAAAACCAAGCAAACTATCAGCATTCTATCGAAAATCACTGGATTGGTCGTTAAACCATAAGCTAATCACTTTCGGTACAGCCATTGTATTATTAGTTGGAAGCTTATTCCTAATCCCAAGCATCGGTGTCAGCTTCATGCCTGCAGATGAAGAAAAAACGATCATCGTAACTTACACTCCCGCACCTGGAGAGTTAAAAGAGGATATTGAAAAGCAAACAGAAAAAGTGGAAAAATACTTCATGGATAAAGACGATGTGAAGACCGTTCAATACACACTTGGTGAAAGCATGATGGGCGGCGGCATGATGGGCGGTTCGAGTAACTCGGCTCTCTTCTATGTACTCTATGACGAAGACACCGAAAATTTCGGGGACAAAAAAGAAACCGTCATAAAAGAATTAACTGAACTTGATTCACCTGGAACATGGAAACAACAAGATTTCACATCAACATCAAGCAACGAAACCACTCTATTTGTTTACGGAAATACACAAAAAGATATTGAACCGGTAATTGATGATATTCAAAATATCATGAAGAAAAACGAAGATTTAAAAGATGTTGATACAAGTCTTTCGGATGCTTATGAGCAATACACTCTAGTAGCAGACCAAGAAAAGCTAAGTGACCTTGGACTGACAGCTGCACAAATTGGCATGTCCATTGCCAATACAAATAAAGATGATGCTTTAACTACCATTAAGAAAGATGGAGAAGAAGTCAAAGTATATGTCGAGACAAAAGAAACGACATTCGAAGACAAAAAAGATCTAGAGAATACGAAAATTTCTTCTCCAATGGGAATGGAAATCCCATTGAAAGAGCTTGTGAAAATCGAAGAAGGCAAAGCTTCCGATACAATCAGCCGCCGCGATGGAAAAATTTATGCCGACGTGTCTGCAACAATCAAATCGGATGATGTGGCCGCAGTGACAGCTGAGGTACAGAAGGAAGTTGATAAATTAGATCTTCCTGCAAGCGTATCTATAGACTACGGCGGAGTGACGGAAGATATCCAAGAATCATTCACTCAACTTGGTATCGCTATGTTAGCGGCAGTTGCTATCGTATACTTTGTCCTAGTCGTTACTTTCCATGGTGGTTTAGCACCAATAGCCATTCTCTTCTCCTTACCATTTACGGTAATCGGGGCATTGGCAGGGCTATTCATTGCAGGTGAGACCATCAGCGTTTCGGCAATGATGGGTGTCCTGATGCTTATTGGTATCGTCGTGACCAATGCCATCGTATTAGTGGACCGTGTTATCAAGAATGAAGAATCCGGGCTATCTACCAGGGAATCTTTACTCGAGGCAGGATCCACCCGTCTACGCCCTATCCTGATGACTGCCCTTGCCACAATCGGCGCTTTAATACCTTTGGCAATCGGTGCGGAAGGCAGCGGATTAATATCACAAGGTTTGGGAATTACCGTTATCGGCGGACTGGTGAGTTCTACATTGCTAACACTTGTAATAGTGCCGGTAGTATATGAAGTTATAATGAAAATAGGTAAAAAGAAGAAAAAAACAGTTAAGTAACGAAGAAAAAGAAGAGGGGATTCCTGATATAAGGAATCCCCTCTTTTTTGATTCAACAATGCATCAATATGTTCGGCCCTTTTGACTGAACTATATTCCTCTTCTTTCAACCTGTCCCGTCTCTTAAGATAAAACGTCCTATTCGTCATTTCCAAGGAAATCTGTTTGTTTAAACAAAAAAAGGAAAGATCTCGCTTCCCCTTTTAATTTCTATATATTAGTGTTTGGTGAAAGTTTGATCTATCGCATTTGCCAGATCCAGAGATTTTTCTTTTAGATAACGCTTCGTTACGTTTAAATCTTTATGACCGGCAAGCTTGGATATCGTTTGTATATCTATTCCATTATCCACTAACCTTTGACAAAAAGTATGTCGCAGTTTATGCGGATGCACATTGTATTTTTTCAATATATATTGAACTGACCTCGGAGTGATCCTTTGATTATAGCTTGAGATGAATAGCGGATCTGCTTTTTCTTTTAAAGACAAAAGATAATTTTGTACATGTTGTATAGCCGATATCGTAAGGGGTACGGATCTGTCGATTTCACCTTTTGCGTTCCGGACAAGTATATAATTACGCTCTGTTTCCATGATGACATCACGGCCATTTAAGTCACATAATTCGGAGACACGAATTCCAGTATGTAACAAAAGGTAGACGATGGCAATATTCCTTAGATTTCCTTCTGCTTCTATATCTCTTAACAGTATCTGCTGCTCATTGAGGCTTAAAGTTTCAGGTACCTCAAGCTTGTGCTCCTTAACTTTACGTTCCACAGAAAGCATCACTTGCGGTTTGCCTAAAAATTTAAAGAAGACATTTAATGCGATATAGTGTTTTTCGATTGTCCCTGGGCTTTTCTTGCAATTTTCTAAATAATCAAGATAACCCTGAACATCTTCAGAATGGATCTCCATCAATATCTTTTGTGTCTGGTCACAAAACTGTGAAAGGACACCAGTATACGTTTTGATCGTATTAGCTGATTTGCCTTGGTCTCTCAACCATTCAGCAAACGAAAAAATCATTTCATCTTTAGCAGAGGTATCCATCGGCTATTCCCCCAATGACAGTTTCAGAACTATGTTAAGTTTAACATATATCCCTACAGAAACGAAGAATTCTGTCCCTTTGTCTTAAACTGATATGGATAAGACAGATAGCTGTAGAAATTCAGATACATTAATAGAATGTCCTACCATTTACCCTGCATATAACTTTCTTTAAGGTCTTTAACAGGTTTAAATAATAAGTACTGAAGATAACGACCTCAAAAAAAGACCAGCCGGATGGCTGGTCTTTTCAAATGGCTTGGCGGCGTCCTACTCTCACAGGGGGAAACCCCCA
>NZ_JVPL01000080.1:0-5257 GCF_001054655.1 Bacillus sp. 220_BSPC | reverse complement strand
GTTTTCAAATACTTTGATATTACCTGAGTATTTTCCATTCTTTCTCCCCCCTTTGATATATATTAGAAGAATTCCCTGCTCACATTAAAACTTTTTAAAGTTATCATTAACCATCAAACTTACCAAAGCTTTCATATAACCATTTTATCTCAAATTCATAATGGCGTCAATATTCTAAATATTATAAATAAAAGAGAAATTAAAACACTTTACGCTTTGTCCCTTCAATAGTATGGTAAAATTGACCTGTAAAAAATGCAGCCGGCTCCAAACAAGTTCGGCTGCATTTTTTATGAATAGTTCTCATTTGGTTGCAATCGTTTGTATTAAGAAAAAGGATTAGTTTTTTCAGGATTCTTTTAAATATATTTGTTGGTTTTCTTTTACATAAGTAATCTTCCGGAAGTTAATATATTAACGATATCTTTGTTCTTTTTCTTACCTGTCATGAGAATGTATGAATTGGTCTTCTTGTTTTTGTTTGGTTCTAATGCTGAAGGAAAAAGCAAGCAAAAGTAAACATAACATGAGTAATCCCATAGAGAAAACTTATAATTGTTTGAAATATCATAAACCCAGCCAATAATGGTGGGAATACATCCAGCAAAGATATATCCTCCAGACAGAACAAGGGCCATCCAGGCAATCGCATCATGAGGCGTTGAAGTTTTCATCAAGCCGTAACATCATTGAAAATGGGAGTAACCCACCCCAATCCGATACCGAGTAGAACAGTGGAAACCCATAGCTTTATTCCATGAGAAAAGATAAGAAGTATCAAACCCATCAGCATGATCAGACTACAGCCAATCAACCAGAAGTGCCGACGATTATAGCCATTGAGGGCAATCGGAATTAAAAAACTAGATACCATCTGTACAAAAGTAAAAACGGTAACGGCTATACCAGCATAAACTTTGCTTAGTCCCATCGCTTCGGCCATTGGAGCCAGCCACGTAACGATCGAGTAATACAAGCTAGCCGGCAATCCGAATATCAATGTAAATAGCCAAGCTCGCTTATTTCTCCAAGGTAGTTGCCCCCTCTTCCTTCGAGGATGGATTAGAGGGATATGGCGCTTCCTTTATCATTACAGGCCACCAAAACAATAGTCCTAGGATAGAAAGAAATGACCATATGGCGAGGGCTGACGTCCATGAACCACCTAATACACCTTGTAGCGGAATCGTGAACCCAGCACTCAAAGATGTTCCAATCCCCATCCCCACAGAATACACGCCCATCATGGAAGCTGTATGATTTGGAAATTTCCGTTTAATGAATCCAGACAACAAAGGTCCAATAATCGCAATGCAAATACCGATAAAAAATGTAGTAACTAGTAGGAGAAATGAGGTTGAAATCAGCGCACGCATTAATGTCATGGCCCCAATTATCACGATACAAACCGCTATGGTTCGCTCGATTCCCCATCGTGATCCCAATCACACTAAAAAAGGAGCAAAGATGCCCATGCACAATACAGGGATAGTAGTTAGGAAGCTCACTGCAAAACTGCTCATGCCAAGATCATAACGAATGGTTTCTAGCAAAGGGGATACAGAAGCAATCGCCGGACGTAGATTTGCAGCCACCAAAAAGAATGCGAGAATTAAGAAAGCATTTTTTGTGTAGTGTTTCATAGGTTAATCATCTCCTATGGTGTACTTCTATATTTTTGAGTATGTTTTTTATATTTTCCTGTCGTAAAAGCTGTATTGGATATCGGACAACATTGATGATTTAGGAGATGTTAAACGGGGAATAATCAATAGTCGTGCATATGCAACCTGAGCCTAAGATTTCAGTCGCTCTTTTTGTTCTGCTACACTCAGAGATAGATTTGGTAATCGAAGGATATTACACGTATATAGCTTGATTCACAGTTAAAGGGGAGGAATAATGCAGACTCACCTCTTCTTATGAAAAATCGGCTATGTCCGACTGAACAGTCTTGTGACGGCGCTCTCGAGAATTGGAGCGAATTGAAAAGGCTATCTTCTTAGCTTAATATAGTACGGCGCTCTTTATATGTTTTTAATTTAATTTCTTCATTTTTTATAGTTGTCCCTGACTGTAAAAATCTTAAAATAACGTTATCATTAGAAAAACTATTAATCATTGGCTTGGCTAAGATAATATCTATTGATTTATTCGGGTTTAAAATGATTGCTTTAGTAGAATGTTTATCATTATAATCTCCAATATCAACCCTATATTCTCCTGCAGGCGGAAGAATAATATCGTAATTTGGTACAAAAGATACTTTAAAATCATTCATTTTCCGAACAATCTTTCCACTAATTTCATGGTGCTTACCCATAAGTTCCGTCGCGAGCTCAAGATTACCATTTTTAATGGCATGACGCACTCTAGTACTTGAAATACGCTCTTTACCTAATTCGATGAATTTTAAGATTTTTGTCTCAAATCCAAATGTCAGACCTGCCTGTTTTAAAACTGCGGAATTACCCGATCCTTTATAGCCAAACCTAAAGTCTTCCCCAATAAATATTTTTTTGGGGTTTAGACCAACAAGAATTTCATTAATAAAATCTGCAGCACTAATTGTTGAAAAACTTTGATTAAATGTATATTCAATGAGAATGTCTATTCCGTTTGCCCCTATTCGCTCAGCTCTAGTATACGGACTTGTTAAACGGGAAGAGTCTGAACCCCCGTTACCGAAAAATGTTTTCGGCAACGGGTCAAATGTAATTGCTATAGTTGAATAGTTATTTTTTTTACCCTCTCTTACAACGTTCGATATTAATCGTTGGTGGCCTTTATGAACGCCATCAAATGTACCAATCGTTATATATGAACCATGTTCTAATTCACTTAATTTCGGGTTGAATAGATCTTTATAATATTTCAGCATAATCCCACCCCACCTATTCCATGCGTTTCATTCGCATGTTGTTTCCCCAGGCTATTTTGACATCTAGTCTCTTTCACCGTGAAAACCTTTTCATATTCACTGCTCTACTAGAGACTTGGGAAGACTACTTTTTTTTGCCACTTACATCTTAAGTTTCTAAGGCTTTGAATGGTAGAGTTTATTCATTTATTAAAGCTTTTAATGAATTTGAAGAATATTTAGATGAAACAGTTGTCACTACTTCATCTGTTTTTAAGACATCGGCATATTTTTGGCGTAAATCAAATAGACTTTGTTCATGAGATGCTACTGAACGATCACCTACAGCATCTTCAACTACGATCGGCCTGTATCCATATTGCAACGCATCAACAGCAGTAGCACGCACACAGCCACATGTAGTACATCCAACTATTATAACAGTATCAATATTATTTGCATTTAGGCGTGCTATTAAATCTGTCCCAAAAAAAGCAGAGGCATATTTCTTAATAATTAAGCCATCACCTAAGCGAAAATCTAATCGAGGATCAACATTTACGGCGTCAGTACCAGCCTTTAATGTTTTTAACCCCTCCATTTTTTTGTACCATATTCCTGAATCAGCAAATGTGTCATCATCATAAGAAATGGTGGTAAAGAATACCGGAAGGTCCATAGTGTGCATCGTATTCACAAGCTTATTAACTTTTTCAATTTGAGGCGTTAAATCAGAGCCCATAGGCATGCTAGGATCTGTAAACCCTTTGATCATATCCACTACTATCAAACCTGGTTTCTGACCGAACCCTAATAATTTCCCAAATCCTCTTTCTTCAAAGAAAACCTCATCATCTTTAACTTGCACCACTATAACTCCCCCTTAACCTCCAAGATTGGGGTACAACCAATCTTGGAAAGTCATTCAATTGTTTATTAACTCTTTACACCTGTTCTAAATTCACCAAATTGTCTATTAAAATGAAGTAATGGAGATTTTGATTCACCTAGTTCTACATTTTCAACCAACCCAATAAAAATAGTGTGATCACCTGCCGTTACCACATTTTCTACTTTACAATGAATATTTGCTAATGCGTTTGTAACATCATAATTAATCTTGTCTTTGCTTTCTACAAAATCCTCAAAGAACTTTGGTGCACCTGCTTTAGCACCTGATTTTGCAACTTCAACTTGGTCTTCTGCTAGTACACTTACACTAAAACGATTATTATTAATAATGACTTGAGTGCTAGCCGCTTTAGTTGCAAGGCTAACTAAAATAAGAGGTGGCTCCATAGATATCGAGCAACACGCACTTACGGTTAAACCCCAAGGTCGTCCATCAATCTCTGTCATTACAATTGTTACACCGGTAGCTAGTCGACCCATTGATTCACGGAATCTATCTTTTACTTCATTCATTATGTTTTCCCCTCCTGAACGGAAACTTTAGACATAATATCCCCTGACAGTAATTTTCCTGCATTAGGTACATACGGGTTTAAATTAAGGGTTTTAAGAATGTTATATACTGTTGCAACAGCAGCTGAAAGCACTGGTTTTCCTATTTCATTCTCAACTTGTTGAATAGCTTCTAATGAGGGCATCTGAACGCAAGCAGATAATACAACAGCATCGGCTTGGCTAATGTCTAAATTTTTAACAATATCGACCAAACGCATAGGATCTTGACGTCCAACTTCCAAATTATCTGGGATTTCCAAGCTTATAGAATCTGTCACTTGAATATCGCTAGCTTCTATATAGTCAATAACCTGATTCGTTAACGGCTTCATATAGGGTGTAATAATTGCAACTTTTTTTGCGCCTAATGTTTTAATACCCTCCACCAGGGCACCCGCGCTGCTAATAATCTGAGTAGCTGCCCCGTTTTGTTTTGTTGCATTGAATAGGCGTTGCTCAGATTCCTTATGATACCCGGGCCCTTGGCACATAATAGCAACAAGACATGCATAAGCAAGTACATCGCATCTGGCATCTGAAAGTTCTACGGCACAGCGATCACTTTCTATATCCATTGCTTTTAATTCCTCTTTTGTAACATTTTTCATTCGCATCCTGCTTGAATGAAATGTAAACGATAATTCTGGATCGATTTGTTCTCTCCAACGGAGCATAGCTGGTATTTCTGTTTCCATTGTTGTATTTGAACTAGGAACAACGAGTCCTATTCGATAGTTTTTTTTCAAATTTCACGCCTCCTAGATAGACCTAACTTATAGACTGTTACTGTTTTTTAGAACATATCTACAAAGGAAGTCCAATCGATTTACGAATATGGTTCATGAAAGGGGCTCTGTCGTATTCATGGTACAGACGCTCGCGAAGTAATGGCGCTGGCAGGGCATTCACGTTCTCAAATAGACCGATGCG
>NZ_JVPL01000079.1:0-350 GCF_001054655.1 Bacillus sp. 220_BSPC | reverse complement strand
CGCGCTTTTCCCGCAGGAGTCTCGCACCTTCCTCTCCAATTAACTATGTTATAACGTTTAGTTAGAAACTATACCTAAGGAGTTGAAGGTGTTGGTTTGGGAACATCCTCATGTGATGAAAGATATGTTTTCCGAACCCCTTTTGTATACAAACTGAATGGGGTGATATTCTTCAGACTGTAGACAAACTCGATATAAATTAAGATTGCCTAGTTTTTTTGAGGGAGTTTAAAATATGAACGTAATTTCCGATCCAGGCGCTCGCTTTCCGCGGGCGGTCAGGGAGCATAATCGGCTTGGGCCTGCGGGGTCTCCCTAGACGCGCTTTTCCCGCAGGAGTCTCGCACCTT
>NZ_JVPL01000078.1:0-102924 GCF_001054655.1 Bacillus sp. 220_BSPC | reverse complement strand
CTGAGAAGAACCTAAACGAGTTTGTGAAGCATCTTTCTTGTTTTTTCCATTCATGTTTATCACCTCGATATTACTTTCCCTATTTCCTTTGCATCCTATACATATATTGAGGGTGAAAAGGACAGATTAGAAGGTAGAGGAGGTGTGTGTTGATGTCAAGAATCGGTGTTGAAGAATCATTAACGAATATTCAGGAAGCACTTCGTGAAAAAGGTTTTGATGTTGTGGAAATTAAACAAGAAGCTGACGCAAAAAACGTGGATTGTTGTGTGGTAACAGGTTTGGAAAGTAATGTGATGGGTATAAGCGATACTTCATTAAAAGCGTCTATCATTGAGGCAAATGGTTTAACGGCTGATGAAGTGTGCCGTGAGGTTGAAAATAAAGTGAATACCATTCAATAGTTCAAAAAGTGCCTAAACCGATATAGGGTTAGGCACTTTTTCTGTTTATTCAAGGTTACTGTGCTATGGAAATTGCCGCAATCAATTCCACTTCTACATTCCCTTTGATCGCCCTGGAAATCATACAGGATGTTTCCGCTTTTTCAGCAAGTCTCCTCGCTTTTTCAAACACTTTTTCAGAAGTACCCGGCACCAATATAAGTGCGGGGCGATGAATGATTTTCTTATAGGTGAATACACCATTCGTAACATCCACTAACGCTTCCGACTGCATAGTCAAGCTCACCTTTTCTATATGGGCCCGCTCTAACATGGCAGCATAGGTAATGATATAGCAGGTCGATGCCGCTCCAAGCAGCATTTCATCGGGATTAGTTCCAATCCCTGGTCCTTCCATTCCCGTAGGAATACTTATCTGTGTTTGAAGATTCCCCGAATGAATCGTGCCGCTATCATTTCTGCCGCCAGGCCACTCCGCAGTTAAATGAAAGTGATGTATCGTCATTTTTTTTAACCTCCTTACTATTCTATAGTTTAAACGACAAAACAGGTTAAGTATCCGATTTTGCTCAATCAGTCAAATAATCCAGTAATCGATTGAGTTTTTAATCCGCCAGAAGGATGAAGAAATGCCGAACCGGTCGAATAATCCACCGCTGTGCGAAGCTAAGGTATGAATCGATCAAATAAATTACCGCCCTGCCGAATTACGTTTCCAGTAGGTTCAATTTCTGCTAGCTGACAGAAGCATACTTATTAAATATAAGATACATGTTGATGAAACAAAAGGCAGAGGCATTAGGCTATTTTAAGCACAATATTGGATAGGCTTTTCTATAATGATATAGACGGTTTTATATAAATAATACTTCATTAAGGAAGGGCTGAAAAGTTGACTACATTGAGTAATATGTTCGATTTGACTAATAAAACGGCTATCATTACCGGCGGCGGCAGAGGACTGGGCAAACAGATCGCCATGGCGTTGGGAGAGGCTGGCGCAAATATAGTCATTGCTTCACGAAATTTACCTGTCTGTAAGGAGGTATGTGAAGACTTGCAATCGATGGGTGTTAATGCCGTTGCCTTTGAATGTGATATCACCGATGTGAGTGCCATTGACCATGTCGTTCAGGAAACGGTTGCTCAATTCGGCACGATTGATATTCTTGTCAATAATAGCGGTACATCTTGGTCAGGTCCGCTTTTGGATCTTCCCAAGGACAAGTGGGAAAAAGTATTGAATGTTAACGTTACAGGTACATTCCTGTTTTCACAGGCTGTAGCGAAGGTCATGAAGCAGCAAAATTCCGGAAAAATCATAAATATTGCATCGGTGACAGGACTTGGAGGGACGTTTCCAGAGCTTTTGGATACGATAGCTTATAACACCAGTAAGGGTGCCATCATTACAATGACCAAGGATTTAGGAGTTAAACTTGCTAGATACGGTATCCAAGTCAATGCAATTGCACCTGGATTTTTCCCGACTAAAATCACAAAGAAAATTCTTGAAAAGTCTAACTATGACATATTAGGTAAAACTCCGGCTGGCAGGTTTGGCGATGAAGATGATTTAAAGGGTGCCGCCGTATTTTTAGCCTCACAGGCTTCTGACTATATGGTGGGTCATATTTTGATCATTGACGGTGGAATATCGGCATTAGTGTAAACGGAGGAGAAAGGAAGGAAGAAATATATGGCGGAAAAATCCAATTTTTATAAAGGGCTTAAATTACTAGGCACACAAAAAGAGCAACAGCTGAATAGTAAAATTCAAAATCTGCTGAATAATCGCGAATTAATCGAAAGAGTGAGCGATAATGCGCAAATGCAGGTGCCAAGAATAAATAGTCTGCAGGAAGCATCAGAAAGAATGTCCATCATCATGAATTATCCAACAAAAAAAGATGTGGCGAGTTTAGCGAAATTAGTCATCCAACTCGAAGAAAAAATTGATGGGTTGGAAGAATTGGTCTCTATACTTGTTGAGAATAGGGGCGGGAATGTCGGGGGTAATTCTTCAATTCGCAATAAAGGCAATGCCAATTCATCCCGCAGCATCAAAAAGAAATCAAGATTGGCATCCAATGAAAAGGAAGGGAGTAAAAAAAGGATATCTGATTTTCTAAATAACTCCTTATTGTTAAGCTCACAGTTGCCTGAGTTCAATTCAGTTCGACAGGAGAATTCAAATGGCTAAGCGGAAAGTGCCGAAAAATCAATCTGAGTCCAAAACTAAATGGCAACATTTATTGGATATTCCCAATCAGCCATTGCCTGAAATGGGACTGACTCCGAAAATAGCGGTATGGAAAAAAAACAAATCAACGCTTTGGTTTTATCCTTCAGCACAAAAAAAATATGAGGTACCGGTTTTTCTTATATATTCACTAATCAATACTCCTTTGATCCTTGATTTATCCCCTGGTAATAGTTTAATAGAATCTTTTGTAAATGAAGGTTTTGATGTGTATTTACTTGATTTTGGAAGCCCGGGATTTGAAGATGGTGACATATCGATCGAAGATTATATCGTCGATTATATTCAAAAAGGAGTGCAGCGTGCATTACGCCACTCTGGAGCATCGGAAATTACAGTCATGGGGTTTTGCCTCGGCGGTACAATAGCCGCAATATATGCTGCCATTGCAGACGAGCCGATCAAGAATTTGATACTTTCCGTGACCCCGGTGGATTTCAGTGCCTCGGAATTTTTTGATCAATGGCAGGAGGCGCTTAAAGAAGGGACAGCGGATTTTGACGAGACAATAGATATTTATCAAACGATACCGGCCAGTGCAGTTAAATATGGAATCCGGTTAATTACATCGCCCGTCTATATATCACCTTATTTATCTTTATTGAATCAAGCGGATGATGAGAAATACGTTCAAAACTGGCGCCGCTTCAATGCTTGGGCTAATGGGCATGTACCATTATCCGGAGCAGCCGCAAAACAAATAACCAAGGATTTATTGATAAAAAATAGCTTGGTTAATGGTAGCTTTAAGGTAAGGGGAAAAAAAGCGAAGCTATCGAAAATTGATGCTAGTGTTTTGGTCATAGCAAGTAAGTATGATCGACTGGTCCCACAGGAAATGATTTATCCGGTAATGGAGCATTTAACATGTAAGGATAAGACATATAACCTATTGAAAAGTGGACATGCTGCTAAACAATATTCCGGTGTACTCCCATATTATTTGAAGGAATGGCTGCCAGGGCGTTCTTCACCCATTCAATAAGAGGGGGATGTGAAATATACGTGTTGAACCTCAGTGAGGATATCAAAATCATGCCGGTTGTTGAGTATATAGGCTTTGCGTCATTGATATTTTCAAAATTGTTTGCAACATTTCCGGATTACTAAAGCGAAATAAAATAAAAGGGCTGGCTCGTTATGTAGAGCCAGCCCCTATTATATCATTGATAATATTTCACTCTTTCTTCAAGTGGTGAGAAGTCTTTATCGCCAGGTTCTGCAGTGGGTTTTCCAAAGGGCATCTGTGCGATGAGTTTCCAATCTCGTGATATATCCCATGTCTTTCTCACTTCGTCATCGATTAAAGGATTATAATGCTGAAGGCTTGCACCAAACCCCTCAATTTCCAAGGAAGTCCATACGACAAATTGTAAAATGGCAGAAGATTGGTTCGACCAAATCGGAAAATTTTCGGCATACGTTTTGTATTGTTCTTGGAGCCTATTTATTATGGCCTGGTCTTCAAAGAATAAAACCGTTCCATAACCATTTATAAATGACCTCATTTTTTCTTCCGTTTTTTTTAAATCTTTACCATCGGCTGCTATTCTTAATGTTTCTTTCGTGATATCCCATAATTGGTCGTGGCTTTGACCAGTTAAAACAATCACTCTGGCACTTTGGGAGTTGAAAGCGGAAGGGGAGTATTGAACGGCATGATCGATAACTTCTTTAATCCTTTTATCAGGAACAACATGTTCCTTGCTAAGGGAAAAATAAGAGCGTCTATCTTCAATTGCGCTAAAAAAATCTTTAACCATATATCACACCTCCATTCTTATACCGATTTATTTTGGCCTGATTTTTTTATTTTATGATAAGTGAATCCGGTTGAAATTATTTGAATGAAAATGGTTGACAATTTTATCCCTGTGGTTTATCTTTAAATCAAGATATTTGCATTAAAAGTATTATGTTAGGTTAAATACCTCGAATTCGAGATATTATTAGCGGATTAATTCATCTCCGTAAGGGGAGATTTATAAAGATAGGAGTGGTACGGATGGAATTAAAAGGATTACATCATGTTTCGGCGATTACAGCAAAAGCGGGAAATAACTTTGAATTCTACACAAAAGTCTTAGGGATGCGATTAATCAAAAAAACGGTGAATCAAGATGATGTTCGTGTGTATCACTTATTTTATGGAGATCAAATTGGTTCACCGGGTACGGAATTGACGTTTTTTGAAATTCCAAATGCTGCCCGCACTCATGAGGGAAACAATAGCATTTCAGAAATTTCTTTAAGGGTGAAGGATGATGAGGCGCTAGAATATTGGAAAAAACGGTTTGTGGAATTCAATGTTGAACACGATGAAATATCGAGCCGTTTTGAAAGAAAGGTACTTTCTTTTAAAGATCCTGAAGGGCAGAGGCTTCTTCTGGTTTCCGATCAGGATAATAACGGCGTTCAAGGAGGATTTCCGTGGGATGGAAGCCCAGTACCGCAAGAGTTTTCCATCCTTGGATTAGGACCAGTAAAACTTACAGTACCCAATATTGAACAAACAGAAAGTGTTCTTCACGAGGTATTGGGGTTCAGGAAATCAGGCACATACCCATCCGCAATCAGGGGGCAAAATCCGATAGTCGTTTACGAGACAGGTGAAGGAGGAACAGGAGCGGAACTCCATATTGAAGAAAGGAATGACATACCTCGTGAAAGGCTGGGGAGGGGTGGAGTACACCATGTTGCCTTCCGGGTGGATGATGAAGAAGAATTGAGAAAATGGGTAGAAAAAATTAGTGAATCGAAATTCGTGAACTCGGGATATGTGGACCGCTTTTATTTCCGTTCACTCTATTTTAGGGAGCCGAATGGCATATTATTTGAACTAGCTACTGATGGACCTGGTTTTGAAGTGGATGAAGCTGAGCAGCATCTAGGTGAGAACCTTGCCCTGCCACCTTTTTTGGAATCGAAAAGAAAGGATATTGAATCGAATTTAAAACCACTTAATACAAAATCAACTAATTAAACAACGGGAAAGGAAGTAATCGGCATGCAAAAGCAAAATGCAGGGATACATCATATAACCGCAATTGTAGGCAATCCTCAAGAGAATGTGGATTTTTATGCTGGAGTAATGGGAATGCGTATGGTGAAGAAAACCGTTAATTTTGATGATCCAGGTACCTATCATTTATATTTCGGGGATGAATCCGGTTCACCGGGCACAATCATCACTTTCTTTCCTTGGCCTGAGGCATACCGAGGGACAATTGGCTCCGGACAAGTGGGGATTACAACATATGCCGTTCCGGAGGGTTCAATGGGCTTCTGGGAAAAGCGTTTGGGTAAATTTAATATAGACTTTGAAAAGGTTTCACGTTTCGGTGAGGAATATCTTGAATTCAAAGACCCACATGGTTTGCAACTTGAACTGGTTGAGCGTAAAGAAGGTAAAAATAGCGAGTGGTCATTCGGCGGTGTACCAGCTGATAAGGCGGTCAAGGGATTCGGCGGTGCAGTATTATTGACGTCAAAACCGATCAAAACGATGGAACTATTAGAGGAAGTGATGGGCCTGCAAAAGATTGGGGAAGAGGGCGATTTCATCCGCTTCAAATCCACATCGGATATCGGAAATTTAATTGATGTTAAAAAAACGGTTTTACCAAACGGTAAAATCGGAGTGGGAACTGTCCATCACATTGCATGGCGTGCGAGCGATAATGAAGATCATAAAGAATGGAGGGAGCATATCGGTAACCATGGCTATGGTGTGACACCCTTTACAGACCGACAATACTTCGATGCCATTTATTTCAGGGAAGATGGAGGCATACTCTTTGAAGTTGCCACAGATCCACCTGGCTTTGCTCATGATGAAACGAAGGAAACGATGGGCAGTAAATTAATGCTGCCGCCATGGTTGGAAGAAAAGCGGGAAGTTATGGAAAAAACGTTACTGCCGGCAGTGCCGAGAGTACTAGAGGAGGATAAATGATGAAACATATTTTTCAAAAAGGAAGTAATCCAGAAGCTCCGTTACTACTGCTTTTACATGGCACTGGAGGAACGGAAACAGATCTCTTGCCATTATCCGAAATGGTTTCACCGGGTTCGTCCGTACTGAGCGTACGGGGAAATGTACTTGAAAATGGAATGCCCCGTTATTTCCGACGGTTAGCTGAAGGGGTTTTTGATGAAGAGGATTTGATTTTCCGAACGAAGGAGCTTTATGACTTCTTGGAATCAGCGTCCGGAAAATATGACTTCGACCGTGACAGAGTGGTGGCATTAGGTTATTCCAATGGTGCAAATATAGCGGCAAGTTTGCTGTTCCATTACGAGGGGGCATTACAAGGAGCGATTCTTCATCATCCAATGGTTCCAAGACGAGGGATCGCTTTGCCGTCCCTTTCAGATATACCTGTATTTATAGCTGCAGGTAAAAACGATCCGATTTGCCCGGCAGAAGAAACTGATGAACTTAATCAACTTTTACAGCAAGCTGGCGCTACAGTTGAAGTTCAGTGGGAAAATTACGGTCATCAGTTGACACGTTCAGAGGTTGATGCAGCAGGTTTATGGTTTCAAAAGAACTTTTTATAAGAATGAGAGGGAATGAAGATGATTTCTGTTAATCCTGAAAATTTGGCTGAACGGGATAATTATAAGTTTTTGACTGGAAGCATTATACCGAGACCTATAGCGCTGGTTACGACACAATCCGACACCGGTACAATCAATATAGCGCCGTTCAGCTTTTTTAACATAGTCAGTTCAAATCCTCCGATGATTTCCATTTCTGTTCAACGGAAAGAAGGAGTTTCAAAGGATACAGCCCGAAATGCAATTCAAACAGGTGAGTTCGTTGTTCATATCACTGACGAAAATAATGTTGCTGATGCAAATCGAACGGCCAAGGAACTCCCATCTGAAGAAAGTGAATTGGGTCTTACTAATTTCACGATGGCTGTTAGTGATAAGGTATCCGTACCAGGATTGGAAGAAGCGAAGGTGCGGTTCGAATGTACATTAGAGCAATCGATTCCATTGGCAGGTTCCAAGAATAAACCTGGTTGTGATTTACTGATAGGGAAAATAGTCTGTTATCATATAGAGCAAGATATTTATCATAATGGCCGTATTGACCCGAATGGGCTAAAACCTGTAGCGAGATTAGCCGGTCATACTTATACAAAACTAGGGGAATTATTTGAAATAGAACGTCCTTAAGGAAAAAGACCAACATGACCCCGGTTAGTTTTATTTGCCATTATAATACGCTTAGCGCTTGTTCCAAAAACAATTTAATATTAATACCCCAGCCATGATCGTTAGCATTTAAAAGGAAGTCTTTACATTCCGAAACAAAACTTGACAATTTTTTCATAGATTGATAAAGTTATAAAAAAATAATTTCTTATCCAGAGAGGTGGAGGGACTGGCCCTATGAAACCTCAGCAACAGGTCTACAAAGACACTGTGCTAATTCCAGGGGGTGAAACCTTGATAGATAAGACCGTACGTGTTTATTTGTCAGTAACGCACTCTTTTTTAGAGTGCGTTTTCGTTTTTTCTGGATGCAAGATTAAGGAGAGTTAGAATGGAGAACAAAAGGAAGTATGATTTTCAAAGGCAAATGCAAGCACGGCATATAATAATGCTATCGCTTGGCGGGGTGATTGGAACTGGTTTATTCTTAAGTTCGGGTTATACGATTCAACAGGCTGGTCCGTTCGGAACCATCCTTTCGTATCTGATTGGTGCATTAGTGGTTTATCTAGTCATGCTATGTCTAGGTGAACTGTCAGTGCATATGCCCGAGACAGGTGCGTTTCATAGTTACGCAGCCAAATACATCGGACCAGGGACAGGGTATACAGTAGCCTGGTTGTATTGGCTAACCTGGACTGTTGCACTAGGTTCGGAATTCACGGCTGCAGGATTGTTGATGCAGCGATGGTTTCCATCAATCAGTGTCTGGATATGGAGTGCTCTATTTGCCATTTTGGTCTTGGCATTAAATGCGTGGACCGTTAAGTTTTTCGCTGAATCCGAATTCTGGTTTGCGTCTATAAAGGTATTTGCTATTGTAATATTCATTATTCTGGGAGCTGCGGCAATGATAGGTTTTATTCCAATGATTAACGCACAATCAGCTCCGTTATTTTCCAATGTTACAAGTGCAGGTTTATTTCCAAATGGTGCTTTTGCCATTCTAATGACGATGCTCGCTGTGAATTTTGCATTTTCTGGAACTGAATTGATCGGAGTTGCAGCTGGAGAAACTGTGAATCCGGAAAAAACGATTCCAAAGGCAATCCGTATGACATTATGGAGATTGATTATCTTTTTTGTAGGTACCATCGTTGTTTTATCCGCATTATTGCCTGTTTCGGATGCAAGCGTATTAGAGAGCCCCTTTGTTGCCGTTCTAGAACGAATTGGAGTGCCATATGCAGCGGATATTATGAACTTTGTTATATTAACTGCCATTTTGTCTGCTGCAAACTCAGGACTATATGCCTCATCCAGGATGCTTTGGTCACTTGCAGATAAGAAAACTATTTCACCAATATTTGCAAAATTGACAAAACGGGGTGTTCCCTTGAATGCAGTCCTTTTCAGTATGCTGGGCGGTGTTTTAGCACTTTTCTCGAGTATTATTGCGCCGGATACTGTATATATAGTGCTTGTATCCATTTCTGGACTAGCCGTGGTTATAGTTTGGATGAGTATTAGCGCGTCACAGTTTCTATTTCGCAGACGATATATAAACGAAGGAAACTCAGTTAATGATTTGGCTTATCATACACCATTATATCCATTCGTACCAATCGTTTCATTTATGCTATGTCTTGCTTCTTGCATAGGAATTGCATTTGATCCTACACAAAGAATTGCATTATATTGTGGCATTCCGTTTATTTTGTTTTGCTATGGAAGTTATTATCTGACACAAACCATAAAGAAAAGAGGAGTAGACAATGAAGAATAAAATTAACCCAATTGAAGTAATTTTACGAGGTCATTCAGTCATGATTTTGGACGGGGCTTTAGCTACAGAGCTTGAAAGTCATGGGTGTGATTTGGACGATCCCCTGTGGTCTGCACGTGTATTACTTGAAAATCCAGAATTGATTTACCAGGTGCACTCTGACTACTTTCGAGCGGGTGCTGACTGTGCGATAACGGCAAGCTATCAAGCAACGGTTGAAGGTTTCGCCCTCCGCGGAATACAAGAAAAAGAGGCATTGGATCTAATCAGGAAAACGGTTTTACTTGCAAGAAAAGCAAGAGATGAATTTTGGAAGGAAGAATATCAAACGATTAGACCTAAGCCATTGGTTGCTGCATCAGTTGGACCTTATGGGGCTTATCTTGCAGATGGTTCAGAGTATGTTGGGAATTATGGTGTTTCAGATGAAACTTTGGCGGCATTTCATCGCTCAAGAATATCAGCTTTGATTGAAGCAGGAGCTGACATCTTAGCATTTGAAACGATTCCTTCCCTGCAAGAAGCAAAAGTACTACATTCATTATTGAAAGAATATCCAGAAGTCTATGCTTGGCTATCCTTTTCTTTGAAAAATGAAAAAGCGATAAGTGACGGCACATTGCTGGAGGAGTGTACCAGATTGTTTGGGGAGAGTGAGCAAATTGCCGCAATTGGCATCAACTGTGCGCCTGTATCAGTTATCACGGAAGCCGTACAGGTGTTGCGTGCAAACACGCATAAACCAATTATCGTCTATCCGAATTCCGGTGAAACCTATAATCCAGAAACTAAAACATGGCATGGTCCAGAATCATGTAATAGGCTCGATGTGAAATCTGAAGATTGGCACCATGCGGGGGCAAATATAATTGGAGGATGTTGCAGGACCGCTCCTCATCATATTGCGGGCATTTCAAGAAAGTGGCGACCTTCCGTGGTAACGTTCTCCTAGCCTTTTTTGTTATCAAAAATGTTTTTATTAAATATGCAAGTAGTCGGGAAACCTATAAACATAAAGAACAGGAATCTGGCGGTTCCTGTTCTTTTTGAGCTTTTATTCAGATTCGAGTAATTTGAAGGGTTTGAATTATTAATTTCTTGGCACTTCAGAGATAAGTCACGCAAGATCGTCTGGGAATTACAGGTAAACCAACCCTGCTGCAAAAACTGTAAAAAGAGAAATTAAATCATATTTTTTTCGTGCTTGGGAAAACTATACAAACAATGAATGGAAAGGAGAGAATGCGATATGAGTCGTGGTAAAAATTTTAATCACAAAGAAAAAGGACATCCAGGAAATTTACCCAATAATAGAATTAGTGAAGAGAAGGAACACAGCCGCCAGTATGAACAGATTGAAGATATTGTCACACATGAAGCTTTCAAGAATCGGGAAAAAGAAGATGAGATGCCTTAAGATATGGAGATGCAGCATATCTGTTGAGACATTTTATTGAGCAATTTTCCATTTCTTTAAGGATTCCAATAATAGAAGCACATGAAATAAGACATAACTCTCACTTCATGTTGCTTCTTTTTTTTGATTAATTCACCGGGGGAAACCATGATCTTTGCCATGTTTTTTCTATCATTTCAAATAGATAAAGAGGGAAAATTAGAGATAAAACTTAAATCAATCTTCCCTTGATGGAAAATGAATAAGTTTAAAGAGGACAACAGAAACATGAAGATGGATGATTTTTTGAAAAACCGACTTTCTTCTATATAATAATTAATAAAATTTAAATTTCTAAACACAGATATAATTCCATGCAACTTCAAAATGGGTGAACCGACCTATCCTAATTGATGAAGCCCCGGTATTTTACAGTTATAATGAACATGCCAGGCAGTATAAGAACCTGCTGATTAAGTACGGTTCTTTAACCAAATACAAGTTTAAACTCAATGCCTGCTATGTTTCATTTTGTTTATCACGATTTATTTCCACTTCCCGTTTAGCTCTAATAAAAGCGATAAATTGAATCGTTTCCTCTTCAGAAAGGGAAATTCCATCTACAGCTAGCTTCATATCTGGTAAATCCGTTAATTCCATGACTTGAGGCGACTCATTATCCATAACCTTAGATGGATAATCTACTCGACCCAGAATGTAATCAGTTGAGGTATCATATAAGCCTGCCAATAAATTAATCGTTTCTAATGAAGGGCGGCGGTGGCCCGATTCGTAACCGGCATAGGTACTTTTGGCGATTCCGAGCCTGTCAGCGGTATATTGCAAAGACCATCTTTTGGCCTTCCTTAATGTAGTCAATCTATTTAAAATCATTATTATTACTCTCCTTTTATATAAATCCATTATAACATCATATTGAAAAAAGTGTACGCGTAATGAATAACTTTCGCTTGATTTCACTATGAAACATGACTATAATAACATGTGTTGTACGCGTTACATGAACATTTACAGCGGAAACATCCTTTTCTGAGATGATTAGAATGATAGTGAAACAGGGAGGCTTATTAGGGGGTAGTATATTGGAAAAGTTAAAATCAAAAATGAAGAAGTTGATGTTGCTTACTACAGGTGGTACAATTGCATCGTTAGAAGGAAAAAATGGACTTGTTCCAGAAATGAAAGCTGACGAAATTTTAGGCCACCTACCGGGATTGGATTTACTATGTCAGATTGATAGTAAGCCTTTGATGAATATTGATAGTACAAATATGCAGCCGGAAGATTGGACAGAAATGGCACAATCCATCCATAAGCACTACCATGATTACGATGGCTTTGTGATTACCCATGGAACAGATACAATGGCTTACACTTCTGCTGCGCTCTCATATATGTTACAAGATTTAGGGAAACCAATCGTCATTACTGGTTCTCAGGTCCCGATTGCCTTTAAAAAGACAGATGCCAAAAGGAATATCTCTGATGCGATCCGGTTTGCTTGTGAAGATATTGGAGGAGTATATGTTGTTTTTGATGGCAGAGTCATTCAGGGTACGAGGGCCATTAAATTGAGAACGAAAAGCTATGATTCGTTTGAAAGTATTAACTATCCTTATATTGCTACCATATTCAAAGATAAAATTGAGTATCTAAAGCCAGTTCATTCACCAAAGAATAAGAAAGCTAAGTTTGATGCTTCCCTATGTACTGATGTTGCTTTAGTCAAGCTGCATCCCGGTATTAAGCCTGAATTCTTTGATTTCCTGAAAAACCAATGTCGGGGAATCGTAATTGAAAGTTATGGAAGCGGTGGTATTCCATTTCAAGGAAGAAACATTTTAGAGAAATTGAATGAGTTAGTACAATGTGGAATATCCGTTGTCATTACTACCCAATGCTTAGAAGAAGGGGAAGATATGGATATTTACGAAGTGGGACGAAAAGTGAACAAGAATGTCATCATTCGTTCCAGGAATATGAATACAGAAGCCATCGTTCCTAAGTTGATGTGGATATTAGCGAAGACGCAGGATCCTAAAAAAGTGAAGGAAATGATGGAAACACCGATTGCAGAGGACATTACATTCTAGAACAAACAAAGGGGCAAGAGGAAATGTTGATAGAAGAGAAAACATACCGAATCGAGAAAGACTTTCTTGGGGAAAAGGAAATTCCAGCAGAAGTTTATTATGGTATACAAACTTTACGGGCAGTGGAAAACTTTCCGATTACCGGTTACAAAGTCAATGAAGAAATGATTCGTGCACTGGCCATGATTAAAAAAGCGGCCGCTTTAGCGAATATGGATACCAAACGGTTATATGATGGTATTGGAAGCGCTATCGTCAAAGCTTCTGAAGAAGTGATCGATGGAAAGTGGCATGAATATTTCATCGTTGACCCAATTCAAGGCGGTGCGGGGACATCGATGAATATGAATATTAATGAAATCGTTGCCAACCGTGCGTTAGAACTTATGGGACACAATAAAGGTGATTATGTACATGTTAGCCCAAATAGCCATGTTAACATGTCTCAATCAACCAATGACGTATTCCCAACTGCCATTCATTTATCAACACTGCGTCTTTTGGAGCAATTGTTACAAACAATGACCAAGATGAGTACGGTTTTAAAGAAAAAAGCAAAACAATTTGATCATGTTATCAAAATGGGACGCACACATCTACAGGACGCAGTGCCGATTCGCCTTGGTCAGGAATTCGAGGCTTACAGTCGCGTTTTGGATCGGGATATAAAAAGAATAAGTCAATCACGTCAACATTTATATGAAGTGAATATGGGAGCAACAGCAGTGGGAACGGGATTGAACGCAGATCCGCGTTACATTGAAAACGTTGTTACATATTTAGCTGAAATCAGTAACTTGCCGCTTGTAGGAGCAGAACATTTAGTAGATGCAACCCAAAATACGGATGCATACACTGAGGTTTCAGCTTCATTGAAAGTATGTATGATGAATATGTCTAAAATTGCAAATGATTTACGTTTGATGGCTTCAGGACCGAGAGCTGGATTAGGAGAAATCACACTTCCAGCCCGTCAACCAGGTTCATCCATCATGCCAGGTAAAGTAAATCCAGTCATGCCAGAATTAATTAATCAAGTCGCTTTCCAAGTGATCGGGAACGATAATACGATTTGCTTAGCATCAGAAGCGGGACAACTAGAGTTGAACGTAATGGAGCCAGTGCTTGTATTCAATTTGTTGCAATCAATCAGCATTATGAACAATGCTTTCAATGTCTTTACAGATTATTGTTTGGAAGGCATTGAGGCTAATGAGCAGCATTTAAAGGATTATGTCGAACAAAGTGTCGGAGTGATTACTGCAGTCAATCCGCACCTTGGGTACGAAGTGGTTTCACGTATTGCCCGAGAAGCGATATTGAAAGGGAAGTCAGTTCGCGAACTTTGTTTACAATATGATGTGTTGACAGAAGAAGAATTGGATCTGATTCTAAATCCTTATGAGATGACTAAACCCGGAATAGCGGGAGCTTCTCTTTTTGATCGGCAATAACCAGTATTTTGGTAGAAAACATGAATCTATATGATTTTTGATATAATGACTATGCCTTTAGGACCGTTGGTATAAAGGCATGGTCATTTTTTATATGCATTTCAATAAGGTATGTCAAACAAACGTCCGTCAACTGCTTTTTGCCATATATAACTGAATATTCAGTTAATGTAAGGCGTCAATCTAATCATGGATGGGTTTAACTAATAATAGAAAACCCATCCCCCTTAGAATATATCCAGGGGGATGGGGAAACTTGAGCTCAATAATATGCCTGTATTAGCCCTTTACTACTTCCTGTCCTCGAACATTCCAAGTACATGCAAAGACCACTACTGCCAATACACAAGAAATCGTAATTAATGTAAAGCCTGCATTCCAGCCTGAAAAGTCAACTACATATCCCATAATGGCATTAGCCGCCACAGATCCACCTAGATATCCAAATAAGCCAGTCAGTCCTGCTGCAGTGCCTGCAGCTTTTTTGGGAACTAAATCAAGTGCTTGCAGGCCTATTAACATTACTGGTCCATAAATTAAGAATCCAATCGCAATTAGGGATATAATATCAATCATTGGGTTGCCTGCAGGGTTAAACCAATAAACAAGGACTGCGATTAATACTCCTAGCATGAAGACAACGCCAGCAGGCCCCCGACGGCCTTTAAAAACTTTATCAGAGATATAGCCGCATAATAAAGTACCCGGAATACCTGCCCATTCGTATAAGAAATAAGCCGTACTGGACTCGTCCATGTTGAAGCCCTTTTCTTCGCTTAAATAGGTTGGTGCCCAATCAAGTACCCCATAACGGACGAAATATACAAAGATGTTTGCAATCGCAATCGCCCAGACCCATTTGTTATTTAATACATATTTAAATAATATCTCTTTTGTTGTCAGTTCTGTTTCAAACGTTTTTTTCATTTTATTAGGAAAATCATTACGATACTCTTCAATCGGCGGCAATCCAACTGATTGTGGTGTATCACGTATTAAGATAAATGATATGATTGCTATTAATATGGCAACTAGAGCAGGTAGTATAAAAATTCCTTCATAACCTGCATATGAAGAACCCATTAATGTTGCAAAGATGGAGACACCTGCAATGGCCAATGGTGCCATTAAGCCACCACCCACATTGTGGGCAACATTCCATATTGCCGTTTTCCCTCCTCTTTCACTTACACTGAACCAGTGAACAAGGACTCTCCCTGATGGAGGCCAGCCCATTCCTTGAAACCACCCATTAATGAATAACATGATAAACATGATTGTAACCGATGATGTGAAAAATGGCACAAGTCCCATAAGTAAGCTGACGATTCCAGCAAGTATCAAACCTACTGGCAAGAAATACCTCGCGTTACTTCGGTCTGACACAGTTCCCATTACAAACTTACTTATCCCATATGAAATCGAGATAGCTGATAATGCAAGTCCTAGCTCTCCAGTTGTATAGCCTTCCTCCTTTAAATATGGCATTGCCATGGAAAAGTTTTTACGAATTAAATAATACGCTGCATATCCAATGAAGATACCGATGAAAACTTGTAATCTGAGTTTCTTATATTCAGAATCTATTTTTCCTTCCGGTAATCTTTCAACTGGTAGAGCTGGCTTAAATAATTTGAGCATCCAATTCCTCCTTAATATGATATTTTTGAACCTAATTAAATAAAGTAATGATGATGACACATAAAAAAACCCATACCAAAATAGTAACCTTTTTGTTAAAAGGTCCCATTAAAGCATGAGTCTCCAAATCTCCACCATCGTTAACTTGTAATAATTATACTATCTTCATAAGAAAACGCTGTCAACATTTTTTTGTGCCCATTCGGACAAAGAAGGAACCATTGACTTCAAGTTACTGACTGAGTCCTTTTTGGCATCGGTTTTAGATCAGGATAAAATGCGGCTCACTTGAAATGGCTTAATCGGTTAATATTTCATTTGAAAATTTTTTCTTAACGAGTGGTATGTGTCCAATGTTCCAATGAATATTAATGGTAATGGTAAAAACCAATGGAATGACATGCGCAATTTTTCATCTTTTTTTAGATTGTTAAAATAATGTAATCAGTCATTTCCATATGGAAAGGGAGGATATTTTGAAACAAGTGAATCGTTTTATCCGAAGCGTTACATTTCTAATGCTTGCATTACTCATGTTTAGTGTGCAGGCTGCTTATGCTTCAACAGATCCAATATCATCGCAATCCACACCAGACCTTTTGATTCGGAAGATTATGGGTTTAGCATACGAATCACAACAATCCATTAGCAGTGGACCATTTTCTGTAGGTGATTCGCTGAAGAAAGTGGAAAAAGCCTGGGGGGCACCGGAAGATATAAGTACTGTTGCAGCCAATTATTGGAGCCGGAATGTCCGATTCCTCTATGACGGTTCAACAGGTAGAAAGACGATTACCGCCATTGATGATTTTGATCCGCAATTGCAAACCATTCATTTATCCATGTTGAAGGAATTGATTGGTGAACCGTTAAGTGAAGTGGAGCAAGAAGGGATGTACTATGTCACTTATACCGATTACGCAAATTATAAAGTGGTCTTCGTGTTTGAAAGCGCCTGGATTGACCCAAATCCAAGATTGAATATGTATACGGTTGAATTCGCACCAGATTATTAAGTTATTCTGATCCTGAACCTTCTTTAATTGTAGAAAATGAAGAAACTGAAAAAGATACGGAAGAATGATCTTTGCATAAAAAAAAGACCCAGTGATTAAGCTGGGTCTGAGTTTGTAGACCAAAGGGTTTGCATCTGAATTTTAAGCAAAGTTTGATTGGAACGGAGGCTCCCGGACCTCCCGCGGAAAGCGAGTGCCTGGAGTGGAAATCAACGCTTATATTTTACACTCCCTCAAAAAAATGTAGGCTTCTATATTTGTATCGAGTTTGTCTAAAGTCTGAGGCCCAGCAATAAAAAACGATCGTCCCTTTTTTACTGGGGCGATTCTTTGCTGTTATTATCTTTATATGGTTTCTTACACAGGGAGAATTTTGTTCAAGAATCTAATCTTACCGTTCTATTCAATATTGTTCAGCCATACATTACAAAGATGTAAATAGAATGATTAAGGGGGAACTGCTTTGTCAGAAGGTGTGCATAGTATCATATTACCTGTTTCCAAAAAAACGGTATGGGGTTTTGTAAGTAGCATAGATCGTTGGGCACCTCTAGTCCCAGGATATATCAATCATGAGATGATAAATGAGCGGACACTTATTTGGGAGTTTAAAAGCGATTTGGGATTAATGAAGAAGAAAATTAAACTGGAAGTGAATATATTGGAATGGATTGAACCCGATAAGGTAACATTTAAGCTTAAGGGATTAAATGAAAAATTTGATGGGCATGGCTATTTTTTAGCGGAAGAGTGCGGAATTGGACAGACTAAAATGACTGGCTGCCTGGCGATTACGGCAAAAGGCGCTAAAGCACCTATCGTCAATGCTTTGTTAAAAACCTACGTTCCCCAAACGACGATCGAGTTTTCTGAGGCAGTTGCACAAAGTCTTCTTGTACAAAAATAGGAATTACATATCGGAGTTTCATTGGATATTGGCACTTGACAATTATACCTAAGTGGTATGTATTATAAATTGTAAGATTTTTATCAAACCTTCATTTCGACTGAAAAGGTTTTATGATGGATGTCTGGATAGGATTCATAAGTAATAGGCAGGGTAGGAGGCCTCACATGGAATACGATAAGCAGGTTAAAAATAGAGTGAAGCGAATTGAAGGACAGCTTCGTGGGATTTTGAAAATGATGGAGGATAATAAAGATTGCAGGGATGTAGTTACTCAGTTATCTGCAACCAGATCTGCAATCGATCGGACAATTGGGGTAATAGTAAGTTCCAATCTTGTTGAATGCGTCCGGGAGGCTAATGAATCCGGAGAAAAGAATCCCGAAGAGCTAGTGAAAGAAGCTGTGAATTTATTAGTGAAAAGCCGGTAAGCAATTATATTATTGTTAAATAGGGATTTTTAAGACAAATATTATTAGACAGCCTGGCCAATCTGAGAAATTTTAGTGTCCGGGGTGGATGGGATTTTTAAAATGGGCCTCTACAAGAAGAGGTCCATTTTTGTGAATTCTCTGTTTTCATTTCTGATAAGCAAATCCTTTGATATAAAGAATTTGCATGGTATCCTTAAAGGGATAAAAATTTAGTGAGGGTATGCTATGGAATTTACGCATGTTACATCGGTTTTGCTCGGCCTCGTCATCATTCTAAATATTTTATTTGCAACGATTGTCATATTTTTTGAAAGAAGGGAAGCGAGCACGACCTGGGCTTGGTTATTGGTTTTATATTTTTTGCCTGTAGTCGGTTTTATTTTATACCTGCTTTTTGGAACAAGTCTAAGGCACGCACACTTATTCCAATGGGAGGATAAGAAGAAGATCGGGATCGAAGAAATCATTGATAAACAGATGGAAGAGCTTTCAACGAATCATTTTCCTTTTCGAAATGCTTCTTCGAGTAATTATCGTGATTTGATTTATATGCATCTCCGAAACAATGATGCCGTACTTACTGAAGATAATCAAGTCGATATTTTTACGGAAGGGAAAAATAAGTTTGACCAGCTTTTTAAAGATATCGAAGCGGCCGAAAACCATATACATATACAATATTACATCATTCAAAGGGACGGCCTGGGTAAACGATTCATTGAAGCTTTGACTAAAAAAGCGAATGAAGGCGTCAAAGTTCGGCTGCTTTATGACGAACTGGGATCTAGAGGGATGACTAAACGTTTCTTCAGGGAATTTAGGCAGGCTGGAGGACGAGTGGAGGCATTCTTTCCATCCAAATTAAAATTTATAAATTTACGACTGAATTTCCGTAACCATCGAAAGCTCGTCATCATAGATGGAAAAGTAGGGTATGTTGGAGGCTTTAATGTTGGTGATGAATATTTAGGGCTTAATCCAAAATTCGGTTTTTGGCGTGATACACACCTTCGTATAGAGGGTTCGGCTGTCAAAGCCATTCAAACTCGGTTTATCCTGGATTGGAATCAGGCATCAAAGCATCATGATATAACTTATCAGCCTCATTATTTCCCTATTGTAGAGACTCAAGGGAATATAGATTTGCAAATAGTGACAAGTGGGCCGGATTCTGAATGGGAACAAATTAAAAATGGCTATATTAAATTAATTTCATCAGCAAAGAAATCGATTCTCATTCAAACACCTTACTTCATACCGGATGCCAGTTTATTGGATGCACTCAGGATTGCCAGCTTATCAGGGGTAGATGTAAAAATCATGATTCCGAATAAACCTGATCATCTTTTTGTTTATTGGGCAACGACTTTCAATGCAGGGCAGTTATTAAGAGCGGGTGCTAAGGTATACATCTATGATAACGGCTTTATTCATGCGAAGATGATCGTAGTGGACGAAGAGGTCTCCTCGGTAGGGACAGCTAACATTGATGTCCGTAGTTTTAAATTGAACTTTGAAGTCAATGCCTTCATTTATGATGAAGGAATGGCCGAAACGCTGACCAGGATTTTTTATAAGGATGTCGAAGTATGCAGGCAGCTTACAATTGAAGAGTTTGAAAAGCGATCAAAGTGGATTCGTTTTAAAGAGTCCATTGCAAGGCTCGTGTCACCGATATTATAATATTATAAATAAACGAACCATTACTACATGGTCTGTTCAGACTGTAGACAAATTCGAAAAATCGAGTTTGCCTGCAGTTTTTTCCTGGAAAATAGTACGGAGCTTGATTTCAGAAATCCATTCCCTTTCAGTTTTAGACCATTGTTATTCATTGAGTTTGCAAAATCGTTGGCTTCCTCTTCAGGCACTCGCTTTCCGCTGCGGGGTCTCCCTAGGGCGCGCTCTTCCCGCAGGAGTCCCGCACACCCACTCCAATCAACTTTGCTTTATTTTAGATGGAACTTCTTTTGTTTCAATTGAGGCTTCCTGCATTTTTAAAACAAGTAAGGAGCTTGATTTCATAAAACAGTAGTCTTATCTTAAAATCACGGTATGTGGTGAGACCATTCCGAACTCGATTTGATACAATAGTTTATATCCAGAAAAGGGGGAAAAGCCGTGAAAACGTTTATAATCACAGGAGCTTCAAAAGGTTTAGGTGCTGCCATCGCCAAAGGGTGTTTGCAGACGAGTGATCATTGCATTTTAGTTTCCCGTACGGCCCATCCTGAAATGCAGCGGATGGCTGACCGTTCCGGGACGAAACTTACATTTATTTCGCTGGACTTGAATGAAACTGAAAAGTTACCTTCCTTAGTCAATGAGATTCTTACTGCCGTCGATGATACAAGTGACATTTATTTCATTAATAATGCAGGTGTCATTGAACCTATTAAGCCGGTAGGAAACCTTGGTATAGTAAATTTGGAAACGAGCATGCGGGTGAATTTCATGGCACCCATCGTATTGGCTGATGAATTCGTTAAACAGACAAAGGACTGGAACAGAAAGAAGGTATTGGTCAACATATCTTCAGGAGCAGCAAAAAATCCTTATCATGGCTGGGCAGCCTATTGCAGTACTAAGGCGGGGTTGGAAATGTTTACACGGGTTGCAGGGTTGGAACAGGATAAAACGTCTTTTCCTACGTCTCTCATTTCTTTTTCACCAGGTGTAATGGATACGGAGATGCAAGGGACAATCCGATCAGCAGACGAACGGGACTTTGCCGATCGAGACAAATTTCATGAATATAAAGAGAAGGGCATATTAAGAAGCCCCGAATTTGTGGCAGATAAACTTTTGCAGCTGCTTGAAGCAGAAGATTTGGAGAATGGGAAGTTCTACGACATTAAGAATTTACTTTGATGTATAGGAGAATATGGCTTATAGCGTGGGGGTGTCCCTTTGGACAGCTTCTTTTTTTTGTGATCCTTTATTCCATTAAAAAACGACTGAAAAACCAGAAAATCACCATTAGGAAATGTGATAATTCGTTCTATCCAATTACCTGAATAACATAAACTTTTTTGGAGGGAGTTTGGAGGGTTTTGAATGACGATCATTATTGTGAAAAAAGGTGACAGCCTTTGGGAAATTGCCTCGAAAAATAAAGTTGCCCCATCGAGGATAATTGAAGTCAACGGATTGGAATCAACAACTTTGGTTCCTGGTCTGGCATTGTATATACCTAATGAAAAAGCGGTGAATCGAAGGTATCTAATTAAAAGTCAGGATACCCTTACTAAAATCGGCAGTCGTTTTGGTACGAGTGCAGCGGCAATCAAGGAGGCAAACCCAGGAATCTCTGAAAACTCGCTAAAAGTCGGTATGGAAATTTTGATACCGTCTCCTTACAAAAATCAATTGATTACGCTGGGTTTTGCCTTCCCGACTTCAGGTGGAGTCGTATTTGAAACACTTGAGCAGAATGGTGATAAATTATCCTATTTAGCCATTGTCGCTTATTCGTTTACAAGGGAAGGGAATGCGTACGTTGATGGAGATGATCTCCCGCTTATCGCGAAATGCGAACAGACAGGGGTGAAGCCGCTACTGATGATCCGAAACTTTCAAGATGGTGATTTCGATGCTGATTTGGCTGGTGATGTCCTTGCCAGTTCAGTATACAGAGCGAATTTAATCAATAGTATGCTGACTTTCGTTAGGCAGAAAGGCTATGGGGGTGTCAGCATGGACATCGAATTCATCCCACCTGCCAGGCGTTCCGATTATGTGCTTTTTTTAAAAGAATTAAAGGAGGGGTTGAACGAACTGATCCTGCATGTGAACGTACATGCAAAAACAGCGGATAATCCTGATAATCGAATTGTAGGCGGGCATGATTATCGGGGGATCGGAGAGGCAGCTGACCTTGTTGCCGTGATGACCATTGACTATGGGTATCCGACTGGACCGCCTGAACCCATATCCCCACTTTGGTGGATGGGAGAGGTTCTTCGTTATGCTTTGTTGAATATTCCTGAATATAAATTGCAGTCGGCATTTCCAATGTATGGTTACGATTGGATAGTACCGAGCCACGAGACGAAAGCTTTATCAGCTCAAAATGCCCAAAACCTTGCCATTGCCACTGGTGCTGAAATAACTTTTGACACCTCAGCGGCTTCACCTTCCTATTCCTACCGAAGAGAGAATTCGAATCATGTCGTATGGTTTGAAGATATACGATCGATAAGTGCAAAATATGAAATGATTGATGCATATGAACTGATAGGAGCAACTTATTGGCAGATTGGTTTGGAATTCCCGCAGAATTGGGAGTTTATAAATAATAATATCTGGATTATCAAATAGAATGAATGGGTGCAGGCGGTTTATATATTTACTTACTTGTTTGGTTGTACGGCTTTTAACAGAGGCAAGCCAATCATACCGAGCAAGATTTTAAAGAGAGGCAATATTGTTAGACGGGTCTTGAAACGATAAAAAAGGTGCCAAGGAAAACCAAGGCTCCTTTTTTTCGTGAATCGAAATCATCTAGGAAGATTAGATGACTTACTTGACAGCGATTGATCACATTGCTTCCCTATTAAGTCGTTCCTTTTAAAAGTTGCATAAAGAAAGGCAAGGAATATCAGCGTGGAGGAAAATTGGAACGTTGTTTTGACACTGTATGTTTCCGTTATAAAGCCTAATAGTAAGACAGAGCGGCAAATGTAATATTGATGACTGCTCCCCAAACGGCATGAATTTTTGCAAGAGTCTTTTCCGTAGCATGGTCTTGGAATAGCTTGGTATAGAATTTGTTCTGGGAGACCGTACAGGCATGCCAGCAGCAAAGCTAATGCAGGAATACTGGTAGTTCCAAAAAACTGGATCAGCAGTGAACTGAGAAATAGCCCGAAAATGATGAAGAATCCATTATATTTTTCTAGTAACTTGGCAAAACGGATGACGATCAATCCACTGAAAATCATGCCGACAAAGTAGCATGTGTTAATGTACCCCCACCATTCCTCACCCAGTTGCAGGTTCTGTTCTACATACATATAGATAAGGACAGCCAGCCACACGCTTGAAGCTAAAGTGGTTATGAAATCAATGGGAATGAGGGTACGGATAGTTGGGATTTGACGAATCGCAACCCATCCGGATTTAATCGAACCCCAGTTTGACGGAGAAAGGTTATGACGCAGAAGTCTTTTAATAGATATATATAACCTATTTAACGAGTACGGAGTTATGTAGGTTTATTGATTAAAATACGCTACGTACTAATCCACCGTCTATTCGCAATGCGGATCCATTAATAGCTGAAGAAATTGGACTGCTTAAGAAAGTGACAAGGTGTGCAATTTCTTCGGGACGAATAAATCTTTCAATAATAGATGTTGGGCGATTTTCTTTCATAAATCGTTTTTCAGCTTCTTCCATGCTTAATTGTTCATTTGGATAAAGACTATTTAGCATCGTTTCTACACCTTCTGTTAGAGTAGACCCAGGCATGACTGTATTAACAGTGACATTTGTGCCTTTACATAACTCAGCTAAACTACGGGAAAGCGACAATTGCATGGTTTTTGTTGCACTGTAATGAGCCATTTCCTGAGAAGGCATAATAGCTGCTTCACTTGCAATAAAAATAATTCTTCCCTCTTTTTTTTGAATCATTTTCTTGAGGTAAGAGCGAGTTAAACGAACTCCACTCATGATATTCACTTCAAATAATCGAAACCAATCTTCATCTGGTATATCAAAGTATTCAATGGGCTCAAAAATGCCAAGATTATTAATCAGAATATCTACTTCTGGATATTGTTCAATCATCTGTTGACATCCTTGTTCCGCTCCTAAATCATGTATAGCAGGTTGAAGAATGGCTTGGGGATATTGTGTTTGAATTTCTTTAATTGTTTGATGTACATTTCCTTCCCGTCGTCCGTTAATAAGAACAGTGGCGCCCTCTGCTACTAAAGTAAGTGCTATGGCCTTGCCAATGCCAGCTGTCGATCCCGTGACAAGGGCTGTTTTTCCTTTTAAACTTAATTTCATCTAAATTCCTCCTATTTTATATAAAATCAAGATTATTGGCTAGATAGAGGTAATAAAGTAAACACATCTTGTGACTAGTTTGGATAAATTTCCTGTTTTTATACAGATGGAAGATAGACAAATTGAATGCGTCTATCTCCTTCGATCTTATTTGAAAATCAAGATTGTAAGGTCTTGCCCTACACGGTGTTTTTGATTCATCAATGCGTTTCATTTCTTGTTTGGTTAATTCAAATCAAAGACTGATGCATTTTCGACAATACGATGTTCTATTGTTGATTTTGGAATGGTAATAATGTCATTTTGTACATCCCAGCGTAGAATTACTTGGGCTACAGATTTATTATATTTAGAGGAAATTCCAGTTAAAAATTCATTGTTTAATAATTCACCTTGCATTAATGGAGTCCACGCATCTAGGTGGGTTCCATGTTTAAGACAAAATGCTTGAAGCTCTTTTTGTGTTAAACGGGGATGACATTCCACCTGATTGATCACAGGTTTGATTTCTGCTTATTTCTTCGGTGAGATATTTGGAAATTACTTACCCCAATAGCCTTTACCTTGCCCTCTTTATAAAGCGTTTCTAACGCTCTCCATGCTTTTCATGAATACCATCCTTTACGAAAATATGTTCATGGATATTTAGAATGGTTATTTTTTTACACTGGATTCACTCCTTCATTCAAAAGATTGCATGTGCCGGGTAGGGGTGCTTTATATGATGAATTTACCAAATATGATTATGGGGGTTCTGAAATGCTTGCCGAATAATGAATATGGAATTATACTCCTTAATATATGTAAAAAAGGAGAAAAATTTGATGATTCGACGTTTTGCTTCATATTACCTGCCGCATAAGCGGTTATTCATTATCGATTTCTTCAGTGCAGTGGTCGTGGCTGTACTTGAACTTGCATTTCCGCTAGCTGTTCAGTGGTTTATTGATACACTGCTGCCTGGCGACGATTGGTCTGCCATAGTTTCGGTAAGTGCCGGTTTGTTCCTGCTTTATATCATTAGTACCTTCTTACAGTTCATAGTAGGGTACTGGGGCCACAAATTGGGTATAAATATCGAGACTGATATGCGTGAGGAATTATTTGAGCATGTGCAGAAACAATCTTTTCGTTTTTTTGATAACACGAAAACCGGCCATATCATGAGCCGCATAACCAATGATCTGTTCGATATTGGTGAACTTGCTCACCATGGTCCCGAAGATTTATTCATTGCCTTCATGACTTTTATAGGTGCATTTTGGATTATGTTGACAATCAATGTGAAACTGGCACTCGTATCGGTTTGTATTTTACCGTTCCTCGTGCTATTGATTGTCATAAGTAATTTAAAGATGAACAAAGCTTGGAAGAAAATGTATACAGAGGTCGCGGATGTAAATGCCCGTGTGGAAGATAGCGTCTCAGGAGTGAGGGTTGTACAATCCTTTACGAATGAAACATATGAAATGAAAAGATTTGCTACTAATAATCGCAGATTCCGTAAAGCGAAACTACTAGGATATAAGGTTATGTCCTTTAGCTTATCAGGCATTTACATGATGACGAGGTTTATGACCCTTGCCGTGTTGGTGATTGGAGCTTGGCTAACTTTTCATGGGCAGCTCTCTTATGGGGAACTGGTTGCATTCGTCTTATATGTTAACGTATTATTTAAGCCGATCGACAAAATCAGTGCGTTGATGGAACTCTATCCAAAAGGGATGGCCGGCTTTAAGCGTTTTACGGAACTATTGGATGTCGCGCCTGATGTAGTGGATAAAAAGGATGCAATTGAGGTGACCACCCTATTAGGGGATATTTCCTTTAAAGATGTTTCTTTTAACTATGAAGACAAAAAGCCAGTTTTAAAAGGAATTGATCTAACAATTAAAGCTGGTGAAACCGTCGCTTTTGTCGGGCCTTCAGGAGCTGGGAAAACGACCATATGCTCATTGATCCCACGTTTTTATGATGTTAAGGCCGGTTCAATATCCATTGATGGAATTGATATTCGTGAAATGACGAAAAAGTCATTGCGCTCACAAATTGGCATAGTCCAGCAAGATGTATTCCTTTTCACAGGAACGGTAAAAGAGAATATTGCGTACGGAATGCTTGGAGCATCGGATGAACAAATTCAAGAAGCCGCAAGGAAAGCCCATTTGGAGACTTTCATTGAAGGACTTCCAGAAGGCTATGAAACTCAAATAGGTGAACGAGGCTTGAAATTATCCGGAGGACAAAAACAACGAATTGCAATAGCAAGGATGTTTTTGAAGAATCCGCCAATATTAATTCTCGATGAGGCAACCTCTGCACTCGATACGGAGACGGAAAGAATAATCCAGCAGGCTCTTACGGAACTAGCTGAAAACCGAACTACGTTAATCATCGCACACCGATTGGCAACCATTCGGAACGCTGACAAGATCGTGGTTGTTACGGAAGAAGGAATTGCTGAAGAAGGCGGTCACGATGACTTACTTAAGCAGGGGGGCATTTTTGCCAATCTGCATCAATTACAATTCCAAAAATGATAAAAAGCTATATGTCCTAACAAGGACATATAGCTTTTTTAATAGAATGGAAAGGAGTTCAATATTGATTTCGTATAATTTCAAAAAATGACATTTCAAGGGGTATCAAACATAACCATATACAACATAGAAATCCACATAATGAAATAACTTGAGAAATAGGAGAAACATTTGCCGTTATTTAGTATTTCTAAAAAAGAAGAGACTGTGCATGAATATTTGCAAAAAACTGGATCCGTTGATGGACTATTATTGCATCCGCTTGTCGGTGAAACGAAAAAAGATGTTATACCAGCTGATGTAAGGATGGAAAACTTGAGTTACTCGTCCTAAGCTGGCTGAGTTCTTATTAGAGGCATGAAGATAAATGAAGGCGAGTAAGCTAATGTAAACGCGTTTAAAGATATATTCAAATGTTGATTGCTTTTTTGAGAGTATGTATCCGGAACAATCAATTTTCCATTTCTACAAATCGGTATTCTTTATTCAACGAATGGAGCGATAGTTCAAGTACAGTTTTTGAGGGTTAGTGGATTTTAAGTGATATAACGAATTGGAGGAGGATTAATGAAAGCAATCGTGTACACCAAGTACGGTCCCCCTGACGTTCTTCATTTGAAAGAGGTAGAAAAACCGGATCCTAAGGAGAATGAAATACTGATAAAAGTAAAAGCGGCAACGGTAACAATGGGGGATATTCGGTCACGGAGCTTTACAGTTCCCCTCTCTGTTTGGCTGCCAGCTCGGATTATTATGGGATTAAGACGTCCCAAGAAAACCATATTGGGCTTGGAGTTATCTGGAGAAGTTGAGTCAGTGGGCAAAGATGTCAAGCTGTTTAAAGCAGGTGACCAGATTTTTGCAGCTTCCCAAGTGGGCTATGGTGCTTATGCCGAGTATAAGTGCTTGCGTGACGGGCCCGTTTCCATAAAACCTAATAATTTATCTTTTGAGGAAGCCGCAGCCATTCCAATTGGGGCACGTACAGCATTGTTTTTTCTTAGAAAAGCTAACGTTCAGAGTGGTCAAAAGGTTCTTGTCTATGGTGCTTCAGGGAGTGTAGGAAGTTATGCAGTACAAATTGCCAAGTATTTCGGAGCAAAAGTTACAGGGGTTTGCAGTACCGCGAATGTAGAATTGGTAAAATCTCTTGGAGCCGATAAGGTCATCGATTACACTTCAGAGGATTTTTCCAGAGATGGTGAGACCTATGATGTTATCTTTGAAGCGGTAAACAAGAGTCCGTTTTCAGCTTGTATGAAATCGCTGAAGAAGGACGGAACCTATCTAAATGTCACTGTACCGGTACCTGGTGTTCGAATGCTATGGACTAAATTGACAACCGGCAAGAAGCTGATATTGAGTCAAAATTCACCAGAAACTCCCGAAGCTCTAAACTTCCTCAAGGAGCTTGTAGAAGCAGGGAAGATAAAAGTGGTCATTGACAGATGTTATGCGTTTGAAGAATTAGTTCAAGCCCATAGGTATGTAGAGAAAGGACACAAGAAGGGAAATGTCGTAATAACTATGGAACATAATGGGGTATCCTGATGGGTGAAACAACGGAGCCCTTAAAAAGCTAAGGGGTGTGTTCTTAATTATAAGGCAGCCGGTTTATACGGAAGTATTGGGTACGGGTGTTATTGAGGTCCGCCGCTGGAACGAAATAGATCTAATTATAGCAAAGGGAGTGGAAAAATGTTTCCGATTTTAGAAACAAAACGGTTGGTCTTGAGAGAATTGGTTGAAGGTGATGCAGCAGATCTATTAAAATGTTTTTCCAATCCAGATGTATTAAGATATTATGGGCAAACTCCATTAACAAATGCAGATCAGGTGAAGCAAATCATTAGGAATTTTTCAAAGAATTTCGAAGAAAAACATGGAATTAAATGGGGAATTGAATGGAAAGGAAAGGAGGGCATTATTGGAACGATTGGATTTCAAGAATGGTCTCATGAACATAAAAGAGCAGAACTGAGCTATGCACTTTTCCCAAAATATTGGGGTAACGGTTATGCAACAGAAGCTGTCAGTAAGGTGGTTTCTTATGGTTTTAAAGAGCTTGAATTAACGCGTATTGGAGCAATTGTTTTTATTGAAAATAAAGCATCCAACAAATTGTTGATCAATTTAGGTTTCAAAAAGGAAGGGATATTAAGAAATTATATGTATCAAAATGATGTTTCATTTGATACTAATCTATACTCCCTTTTACAGTAAATCCTTAATGATATGCCAAGGAATATTGATAGGTTCACAGAGAAAAAGTGGGGGGTGGTAACTGTTTTACGGGAATCAATAAATGAATATTCAGATATATATTTAAAAATTCATTGTTTTCCTGTAAGATAACAGTATATATAAACCCTGTCGACTTGTCGACTTACTTAGAAAACGTGAGGAAAATAGACATTATGGAATTCGAAAAAAGTGTTGAAAAAAGTTGGAGCAATCAACAAAACATAGGTTTAACAGCATATTTAAAGAAAATGAAGGGCGAAGCTAGGGAAAAGGATAGAATTGATTATATAGATTCCTTTGTTTCAGCTATAGGTGGGCTCATTGCTATAATCATTATTAGTTTTATAGCTGTCTATTTAGGATATCCGATGGCATTAGCTCCTCTTGGGGCGAGCTGTGTCATTGTTTTTGGTGCGCATAAAAGTCTCTTGTCACAACCCCGTAATGTTATTGGAGGTCATATAATCTCTACAACAATAGCTCTTATCATTTGGAGCATCTTTGGTAAAAGCTTATTCATTATCGGTCTCGTATTGGCCATTGTATTAATTATAATGACTTTTACAAAAACTGTTCACCCGCCCGCAGCAGCTAGTGCCCTTGTTTCGATCAATTCTCAAGCTGGCTGGGGATTCCTGACTTCAATTGTAATAGGTACTTTATTATTAGTTTTTATATCGATGATTTATAATAATTTATTTCAAACAAGGCAATATCCAAAACACTGGCTATGAAGATTTATATCACATACTTTTAATGTGACTGTTTTATGGCTCATCCCCTTATCGTTCTAATTGCCTTACTTCAATAAGCGGGGAGCTGCTTTTTCTTACTATAAGAGTTAAAAGCCTTACTTACCATCTTATTACATATAAATAACGTATGATAATGATTTACTAAAGCTTGATGGGCAGTGGTAAAATCCCAGTAAAAAAGGTGAATGTTCATGTCTGGATCAGTAAAAGAAGATTCGTATCAAATCAGTTTGCAAAATATTCGCCATCACTCACAGCATATCCATTTAGGAATTGAAATTCTTTTCGTGATCCGGGGAGAAGTCGAGGTCATGGTCAATCAAGATTCCTGGCATTTGGCGGAAAATGATCTCCTGCTAATTAATGCCAAAGATGTCCATACCGTAAAGGGGGATGAAGACAATGTAGTTCTATTGCTGCAAATTCCCCTTAATTCCATCGAGCAGCTTTATCAGGATATTCATGTGTGTTATTTTGACTGCCATTCATCCAAAGAAGATAATGGGTTATATCTTCTTTTTGATCAAATCCGTCAACTCTTGGCTGAAATTTTGATCGCACATTACCAAGAGCAGGATGGAAGTGAACTTGAAATCAACAGCCTGATTTACAAGTTAGTTACACTTCTTATCCGGAATTTCAAAACGACACATCTCGGTCACAATCGATTTATTGAAATGAAGGATGATAGAATTAGGGACATCCTTACTTTTATTGAAAAAAATTATCGCAAACAGATGTCTTTAGAAGAGATTGCCAAACGGCAATATTTATCACTATACTATTTGTCCCGTTATTTCAAGCAGGCTGTTGGTGTCAGTTTTTCACAATATGTAAAGCAAACCCGTTTGAAATCCGCTGTTCATGAGTTATTATATACCGATCATAACATCATGAAAGTCTCGTTAAATAATGGTTTTCCTAATGTGAAAGCTTTTAACAAGGCTTTTAAGGAAATGTACAATCAAACACCTGCCGAATATCGAGGTCTTCATAAAAAAGAACCTTTCCAGGAAGTAAATAATATAAGCGAACAATATACCTTGGTGAATTCACCGCACTTTTTAATTGAATTGAGCAAGTATATTTCGCAAAAGGACCGAAATGTTACGGTGAAAGAATCGGGGGTTTCGACGGTACATATCAACCTCCCGGAAGAACCTGTCCTTGTCCGGGATAAAGCCCAGCGATTACTGGTGATGGGACAGCTGGAATATGCCTTAAATGAAGAGGTCCAAGCTGAATTAAAGCTAATTCAGGAACACCTGCATTTTGAATATGCCTATTTCACGAACCTATTTTCCCCCTCGTTTACGATAATGGACCCGCTTTTGCAAATAGGTGGGCCGTATTATAAGATTGATGCGTTATTTAACGAGTTTCAAAGACTGGGTTTAATTCCATTCATTAGTGTGGAATTTGAAAAGGAAGTCGTAAGCTGTCCGGATTATATAAAGATGTTAGATGAATTTTTACAGCATGCTGTCAGTTATTTTGGCGATGCCTTTGTCGGGAAATGGCAATTTGAATTGGTTTTCGCAAAGTGGGATCAAACAGCACGGACTTTTTATGAACAATACTTTCAAACTGTGAAAAAGAGGGCTTCCACCGCTAAAGTCGGAGTTCATGTGCCATTTTCCTTAGAAAAAGGATTATCAGTCACTGTAAATGAATTTTTAAAGCAAATGGACCAAATTGATCTGGTGTGCTTTAGCTGCAATCCAAATGAACAAGTTGACTTTACCGATATGGATAACAGTTCCTTTAAGGGAGTAAAAGATCATATAAAGAAATCGTGTATGGAATTAAAAGCGAACCTTTCGTCAGCTGGCTTGGCAGGCACACCCATTTACCTGACAAACTGGAATACACTATACGGTAATACAGTAAATTTAAGCGGAACTTTTTTTCGATCAGCTCTCATTTTTAAAGACATGCTCGATGTTATAAAAGAGATTTCCGGTTTGGGATTTTGGATTGATACCCATTCGTTAGAAAAAAGTAATATGGATAACGAAGATATTGCTATGAATGGAATTGCCCTGCTTTATTATTATCAAATAAAACGTCCGGCGTTTTTTAACATCCAATTAATTGCGAAAATAGGACTGGAGATTTTAGCTGAAGGGGAGGACTTTGTACTGACGAAGGGGAAACAAGGGTACCAATTAGCAATTTATAACAATTCCTATGTTAATCCCACTTATTCTGTTGAAAGTTTCTTTTTGAGCTCTTTAACAAAGGAAAAGAAAATCATGATTTCAGGGCTGCCTTCTGGCACTTATCAAATTCGCAAATACATTCTCGATAGAAATAACGGTGCTTTTTACTTTAATTGGCTCAATCTCAACCAACAGTATATCTATGATCAAGAGATCATTACGTATCTTAAGCAGCGAGCCTATCCAGATTTGCAAATCTATGAGGAAAACATTGAATCGGAGCTCTTAGTGCAATCCACCTTGACGTTAAATGCCATTCATCTCTTTGAAATTAGGCCATTAGGTTAAAACTTAATGGTCTTTTTTTGTTGTTTGGTTAAGCGAAGTTATGAAAAAGGGCAAATGAAGGGGGATGTTTTCGACAATGATTGGAATGTTTTCAATACTTTAAAAATTTATAATGAAGACAAGAAAGCGATTACATAAATATTAATTCGGAGGTAGCCTTTTATGTCTGTTTCTCAAGGAACGATTAAGAAGCAAAGCGAAGCAAAACTTTCGGTATCAAAGGAAAAGAATACCGGTGGAGTTTTGTTGACTACAGCTTTAATGGCTGGTTATTCCATGATTTACATGGACAAAAACATGATTTCGACTGCAATTATCCCAATTGCAGAACAATTCCATTTAACAACAAGTCAAACCGGTTTGATAATGAGTTTATTTTTCTTGGGTTATTCGTTAATGCAGATACCTGGGGGATGGCTCGCAGATAGGATTGGATATAAAAAGGTACTAATGCTTTCGCTTTCGCTCATTACGATATTTTCATTTGCATTTGGCCTTGCTGGAAGCTTATTGATGTTTATTTTGATTCGTTTCTTGGCTGGTATTGGCCATGCAGGCTATCCTCCAAGCTGTTCAAAAGGAATCGCCGAAAATTTCCCGAAAACAAGACGGACTTTTATTCAATCGCTCATTTTGTCAACGAGTGGAATTGGCGGAATTTTTGCTTTTGTAATCGGGGCACGGCTGATTGACTTAAATTGGCAATATGCCTACTATGCACTGGGGACATTTTTTGCCATTGCTTTACTTATGGTTGCTTTATTGGTACCTAATAGCCAACCAACTGCCAAAACGAAGATTGAAAAGAAACAAGTTAGTTTTAAGTCAGTGATTTCTAATCGAAATGTAATTATTTTATTCGTCGCCATGCTGCTGGCGAATGTGGCTTTTTATGGAAATATGTCATGGCTGCCAACTTTCCTAAAGACAAAATTTGCACTATCCATTAGTACGGTTGGGATAATTCTGGCAGTGAACGCTATTGGAGGAACGTTAGCCTCCATATTTGCAGGTGTATTGTTGACAAAATATTTCGCTGGCAAGGAAAAGTTACTGTTAATGGTATGTTCAGTCCTTTCATCCTTGTTGTTTCTTGGTTTAGTACTCTCAAATTCCTTGGCCCTTTCCATTGCTTTCTTATATGTGCTCACATTTTTACTAACCACGATTTTTGTGGGAATTTTCTCTTGGCCGCACAAAATTTTGCCTGAGAAAGTAATTGGGTCATCCATTGGGATCGTCAATACGGGGGGAACACTTGGGGGTTTTATTGCCCCTATGGCATTCGGTGCTTTAATTTCCATGGCAGGTGGCTCGTTTTCCATCGTATTTATCACCTTGGCAATATCCGTTGTAATATGCGGTCTAGTGTTACTTACCGTTAAAACTGAAAAATAATAGGAGGGAATAAGATGTTAGATCAATTATTACAAAAACTTGAAGAGAAAAAAGAAAGAATGATAGAAATTCGCAGATATCTCCATCAACATCCTGAATTATCTTTTAAAGAAGAAAAAACGGCTCAATACATTGCTGATTTTTATAAAGATAAGAGTGTAATAATACGGACAAATGTTGGCGGATATGGAGTGGTTGTGACAATCGAGGGCGGACTCCCTGGTAAAACAGTTGCCCTGCGTGCCGATTTTGATGGACTGCCAATTATGGAAGAGGCAGATGTACCATTTAAATCGAGCAATCCAGGTGTTATGCATGCATGCGGTCATGATGGGCACACTGCCTATTTAATGATTTTAGCCGAAGCATTAATCGAAATGAAAGACCAATTAAGAGGAAACGTCGTTATCTTGCATCAGCCTGCGGAAGAAACGCCTCCAGGTGGAGCAATCGCCATGATTGAAGATGGATGTTTAGAAGGTGTGGATAGTATTTTCGGTATTCATCTCATGTCCCTGTCGGTGACTGGGGAAGTCTGTTATCGTGCTGGAGAAATGCAGGCCGGGCGCTCGTATTTCAAAGTGAAAATCCAAGGAAAAGGCGGACATGGTTCGATGCCGCATACAAGCAATGACAGTATTGTCGCAGCAAGCCACTTTGTTGTAGCAGCCCAGACGATCATCAGTCGCCGAATCAATCCTTTTGATATGGCGACAGTAACGATTGGCTCGTTTGATGGAAAGGGATCATTTAACGTCATAAAGGACAGCGTGGAACTTGAAGGAGACGTTAGAACCATGTCCAGTGAAGTTCGCGCTAAAGTGGAAACGGAATTCAAGCGAATTCTAGCGGGGCTTGCTCAAGAATTTGACATTACCTATGACTTAATATACTCACATGATTACCCTGTTTTGGTGAATGATAAAGCCATGACGGAACTGGTTGTAAACGGAATTAAAAATGCTGCAATTCCCGAAGTCAAAGCGTTAGTGGAAACACCGCCAACGTCTGGGTCAGAAGATTTTGCTTACTATTTGCAAAAGATACCTGGCAGTATGTTTTATGTCGGCGCAATGCCGGATGATGGTCCAGTTTATCCTCACCATCATCCTAAATTTGTCATTAATGAGGACAGCTTGATCATCGCGGCAAAAGCAATGGCAGCTGTAGTTGCAGAATATTTTGGACAGAAGTAAACAAAGGGAAAAAAGGAGAGGTTCTTATGCTTCCAGCGTGGGAACCTTCTTCTTAACAGGGGTGATCACATGTCTTTTACTAATTTAAAAGAGTTAATTGAACGAGCTGAGCAGGAAAAATCCACTATTTCGGAATTGATGATCAAAACAGAGGTACAGCAGAAAGGTTGTTCCAGGGAGACGATTATCGAAAAAATGGCAGAACAATTTATTGTAATGGAGGAGGCTGTCCGCAGAGGTACAAAGAGCCCGGTCATGTCGCGTACTGGTTTGACGGGCGGGGATGGAAACCGTCTTTATCAGTATGCCCAAAACGGTAATTCCTTTGTCAATGCTAAAACATTGAAAGTTGCAGCAAATGCGCTCGCTGTATCAGAAGTAAATGCTGCAATGGGGCGGATAGTGGCGACGCCAACAGCTGGGTCAGCGGGAATCTTGCCCGCTGTTCTTGTTCACGCCCTTGACAGCGGGAAATTTACCCGAAAGCAGATTGTCCAGTCCATATTCACTGCTTCTGCCCTCGGCTTAGTTGTTGCAAATAAAGCTTCGATATCAGGGGCAGCCGGCGGGTGCCAAGCTGAAATCGGTTCAGCAACCGCGATGGCGGCCGGCACCCTGGTGGAGCTTGCCGGTGGAACACCAATGCAAGTTGGAAACGCCGTCGGAATTGCTTTGAAAAATTCATTGGGATTGGTTTGTGACCCGGTTGCAGGGCTGGTGGAAATTCCGTGCATCATCCGCAACGGTTTACATGCAATTACCGCCCAAGCCGCAGCAGATATGGCTTTAGCCGGGATAGCCAGCGTCATCCCACCGGATGAAGTGATCCATGTGATGCATGAAGTCGGGCAGCAAATGCCAGAATCGTTGAGAGAAACCGGGAAAGGCGGTCTTGCCGGAACTCCGACCGGGCAAAAATTAAAGAAGCAGATTCTAAACGGAAAAACTAGTGGCAGTGGGCCGGCAAAATACCAAAGTGCGTATGAAATCATCGGGCCCGTAATGGTTGGCCCTTCGAGTTCCCATACAGCCGGGGCTGTTCGGATCGGGAATATTGCCCGCCAGCTTTTAAATGAAAATCCAATATATGTAAAGTTCTCGCTGATGGGCTCTTTTGCCGAAACCTATCAAGGCCATGGTACAGACCTAGCTTTATTGGCCGGTGTTCTTGGGTTATCTACCATGGATGATGGCATTCCAAATGCAAAAAAAATTACTGAGGAAAATGGCTTACAATATGAATTCACGAAAAGGGTGCTCGGAAGCTATCATCCGAATACCGTTCTCGTAGAATTGACAGGGGACGCACGTACTGTAAAGGTTTTGGCCAGCTCTTTAGGCGGTGGAAAAGTGGAGGTTCAGGAATTCGATGAATATCCATTTAAATTTTCAGGAGAACGGCCAACACTTGTGATTCGCCATTCCGATCAAAAAGGGGTTATTGCCGAATTATCGGATATTCTTTATCAAAAAGGGATCAATATAGCCCGTATGGCCAATGAACGTTCCAAAATCAATGGTGCTGCCATAACGGTTTGTGAAATCGACAATATAATCGAAGACACTTTCTTATCTTTATTAAAAAGAGAGATTCCGATTATTGACGAAATTGTCTTGGTTCAAACTAAGTAGTTACCTGCAATCGTATTTTCGCTGATGCAAAAAAGCATGGTATGCGATTAAATTCATAAAAGGCATTCGGAATAAATTCTTTCCGAATGCCTTTTGTCAATAAACTGCATGGAATCGACTGTTATAGAGGCTTTTTCTCTGTCAGGACCCCTTTTATACCTATTAATAACGACCAGTGTTCGCAGAAATAATGAGAGCTCCACTTGATGAATAAATACCTGCTTTGGCCAAAGCATTATACGGATCTAAATTCCATAATTGTGCAGTATAACAGGACGTCTGACCTTTCATGATCCAACCGTTACCACCGGAACTGGCACAACTTGTAAATGCTCTCTTTGTCGTGCCATTAAAACTATCCACCCAAACATTTGCATAATAATCATACGGAGCAGCCGAATAAAACTTTAAGTATCCCCAAGCCGTATGACAATACGCACTTCCTTTTAGCTGAACATATCCAATTTTCACACCGTTTTTATAAATATATTCTGTTTCATAGGTGATTGGACTTTTATTCACACAGCCTGTCGAATAAGGATTTGTATTATCATAGGACAGGGCATACGTTTTATTCATGGGTGCAATCGCAAAAAACAGTCCAAAAACAAGTGTTACTGCCAACCCAATATTTAATAATTTTTTTATAACATTCTCTCCCCTTTCCTTCTTCTAGACTTTAACATACAAAAATTGGTGTTTCTATGCACCTTGGAATTATTTACCACCTTTATAAATTTTACCATTTTATGGGTATATACACAGTGAAGGGATAGTACCCCATTCCCATTAATGGAACGAATACGGGCCATAGGCCTTTTTTTGATTTATTAATAGATAAATTACATTGTTCTTATATTTTATTAATAATGCAAAGGTAGTATTTTAATTGGTAATTACCTAAAAATTTAAAAATGAGGAGGATATTTGTCTTTTTGCAAAATGATTACATAATGTATGGGGCTAACCGATAAGTAGGAGGAATTGATTTTGAAAGCGAAAAATAAATTTGCTGCAATGTTGACAGTTGTAACGGTAGGATTAACAACTTCTTTATCAAGTGTACAAGCATTCTCGGAATCTTCAATTTCAGAAAATAAACGTAAACCGGAGCTCGTTTTTCCTGTAATCAGTGATGTACATATTGATGATGGATCAAATGCTGATATGAACAAGTTTAGAACAGCCATGGATCAATTAAACAAAGCTGCGCCTAAACAGGATGCTTTTGTTGTCGTTGGGGATTTAACGGACTATGGATACGCTACTGAATATGATAAGTTCTTCTCCATTTATAATGAGAAGAAACAAGCTGATGTCCAATCCATGTTTACAATGGGAAACCATGATTATTGGAATGGACTTTCCGTTGAAAAAGCACAAGATCGTTTTCTCGAGAAATCAGGAATGGATTCCCTTTACTATCATAAAAAAGTAAATGGATATGATTTTATTACGTTAAGTCCCGAAAATGGTAATACGCATGGTTTATATTCTGTTAATCAAATAAACTGGCTGGGTGAAAAGTTAGCTGCAGCAGAAAAAGAGAATCCGGACCAACCAATCTTTGTTTTTCTTCATCAACACATAAAAGACACGGTATATGGAAGTGACTTGTGGGGGACTCAGGAAAACAAAGAACTTTTATATGATACATTAAAGAAACATCCACAAGTTATTACTTTTTCAGGCCATTCTCATTATCCACTTGAAGACCCCAGAACGATTCATCAAAAAGACTTTACGTCTGTTGGCACGTCTTCTGTAAGTTATTTGGAATTGGAACCGGGCAAACTTCAAGGGTTTCATCCAGAAGGATATCGTGATATTAGTCAAGGAATGATTGTAGAAGTTTATAATAATGAAGTTATCATTAAAAAACGTGACTTTCATAAAGACGATTGGACAGGAAAACCATGGGTAATAAAAAATCCTTCTAAAAAAAATAAATTTAAATATACAGACGACCGAGATCAGTTGCCACCGTCTTTTGCAGGTAAAGACAAGGCTTCGATTGTAAAAGAAAAATCGACACTAAGAAGTTTAAATGTGACATTTCCACAGGCGAAAGATAACTTGCTCGTACATTCTTATCACATAACGGCTAAAAACAAGGTAACAGGGGAACTAGACGCAGATTTCACCGCATTTTCTGAATTCTATCAAGATCCTGTGCCAAAGAATTTAGAGTTCCCTGTAGCCGGGCTTAAGCCAGGTACAGATTATGAAATTAAGGTACAAGCACTGGATTCATTTAACAATAGCAGTAAAAAGGTGTTACTGGCTGATGGTCAGACAAAAGCACTGGAAATGGTCTCTGCACAGGCTTCTCCTTCTTTAGTAACGACAGGTGAATCGACTACACTCCAAGTGAAGATGAAAAACTTTGGAAATGATAGTGTAAAAGGAAAAATTAAAGTTGATGCACCTGAAGGGTGGAGTGTGGAGCACAATGAACTTGAATATGAGCTTTCAGGATCTGAAGAAAAGAATTTGCCAATAAAAGCTATACCTAGTAAAGAAAGTTCCGGTTCTTCTCAATTCACGATTACTGCTTACGAGGGCGGCCAAATAATTGGCTCCAAGAATATAAATGTATTCGTCAACATGATGCTTGGAGAAGGTTTTGACCAATTGGACTCTGCATTAAAGCCAGCAGTGAATGAAAACATTCCAAGCTCCATTCTCGGTTGGAGCCATAAAGCTCCTAACGGCTGGTCGGTTACAAATAGCTCGAATATGCCAGCTGGTACAGAGGAGTGGCAAGGGTGGAGCTTCACAACAAAGGAATTTTGGACAAAAGCGGAAGACCAAGATCGTAGCAAATTTGAACTTGGACAAGGTGTTATAGCAGTAGCGGATCCTGATGAATGGGATGATAACGGTTCACCAGCATCAAAAGGCTTTTTTGATAGTACATTAACTTCCCCTTCTGTAAAAGTTGAGGGTGCAAAAGATCTATACGTAGGATTTGCTTCTCACTATAAACAAGAAGGAACACAAACAGCTGAAGTAACTGCTGTCTTTGATAATGGGGAAAAACAACAAGTTCTCGTTTATGACAATAAAGCAGCTTCGGATAATAAAAATGGACATGTCTTGAATAAGTATGAAGTTAAATCGATTAATGTTCCTGAAGATGCATCTTCTATGAAATTACAATGGAGAATGCATAATGCGAAAAATAATTGGTTTTGGTCGATTGACGATATTAGATTGGATGACCAAATGATCGTCTCGCCAAATTAATGAGAAGAACGGGTGAACTTTTCTTGAAATTTATAAAAAGCGGACTTTCCTTAAGGGGAAGTTCGCTTTTTTCTATGTCTCACAAATCGGGACAAATAGTAAACCAATAAACCTTCATGATCTTTTCCGTGTGCTTGATAAAGGTTTCGCCTAATTAATTTCGTATCTTTAATGAAAATACTGAAGTGCAGCTATATATAATTCTTGGATAATTTATAAATAATATCATTATTATAAAAGGTGTTTAAAAAATATTTTAACAAAAAACAAGCTTAGCCGGTCCCCCGCTAGATGCTTGCGTCGAGGAAGCTTGATAAAAAGTCGGCGAAAAGGCGCTGATTTCGTAAATCATCTGAAACTTTCATAAATTAAAAAACCACAGGTAAACTAAATGAAGACTTGGTTATACAGCATGATTTTTTATTGTTTAATACTGAAAACCCAATGGGATTGAAGAAATATGCGTCACCCCTGCCGAAAAACTGGCTAGCCGAGACGGCGGAAGGATTTCTGAAATCTCGCTCTTCAAGGTTCTTATTGTTTTATGAAACCTCAAAAAATTGAAGAAATATGCGTCACCCCTGACCCCTGCCTAATAATTGGCTATTCGATACCCCGCTAGATGTTTGCGGCGAGGAGGTTTGGCAGACAGAAGGCGGTAAGGAAGCGGATTTTAGCATTCAGTTTTTCAAATAAAAAAATATAGATCTAAAATAGAATAGGATTTTTTCCAAGTATTTTAGAAAATTTTAAGATTTGTGTGATATGTTTTTTTAAGTTCTAAGAAAATTATTCATGGAAATGCAGGAACAGCAGATAAACGGTGAACTCTTCTATAAAAGAGAAAACGAGAGATTTTATACGGGGTGAAAATATTTGTCAATTAAAATGAGGTTTCTGATGTCCTATGTTGGCGTAATTCTTATTTCCATCACTTTATTTTTAGCGGCTGGATTTTTACTTATTTTTGCAATAACAGGTGATGTAAAATCGATAGAGCATCTATATAAAAACTCTTATCTCCAAAAACCTTTGACTGCAGCAGAAGAAAGTGTGTTTCTCGATTTAAAGCTTTTGGCAAAAAATAATCCAGAACAGCTTCTGAACGAAGAGCAGCTGAAGAAGCTTGAACATGGAGATATTGAGATTGTCGTTAGAAAAGTTAATGACATTGAGTATGCGTCACCCGCACTTGATAAGCTAGGCTTGGTTCAATCACTTCCCATGTTCGAAGAAACGAACATCAATACCCGGGACACAATCAAAATGAAAGACTCTTTTTTCACTTATGTGAAGTTTGATTTTTATTTTTCGGATAAAAGTGAAGGAAGCATTTTTGTCATGAGAAAGGCAAGTTCCTATGCCGAGCTGATTCGGGAGTCATTTCCCATTTTATTCGCCCTATTGTTATTACTGTTGGTAATGATTATTGGACTTTTAAATTATTTAGTTTCAAGAAGCATCATCAAACCTATCTCAATACTTAAAGAGGGAGCGGAGCGGATAAAATCAGGAGATTTAAACTTTGAAATCAAAGCGACTTCCAATGATGAAATCGGACAATTGAATAGGGAATTTGAGGAAATGAGAAAAAAGTTAAAAGAGTCCGTAAACCTTCAGCTTCAGTATGAGGAAAATCGCAAAGAACTTCTTTCCAATATTTCTCATGATTTGAAGACACCCATCACTTCGATTATGGGATATGTTGAGGGGATAAAAGACGGGGTAGCAAATACCCCGCAGAAAATGGAAAAGTATTTATCGACGGTATACCTGAAAGCAAGGGATATGGATTCATTGATAGATGAATTGTTTTTATTTTCGAAGTTGGATTTAAAAAAGGAACTATTCACTTTTGAGACGGTCAGAATGGATAAATATTTGAAAGACTATGTAGAAGAGCTTCAACTGGATTTACTTCAACAAGGAATACAAATTGAACTTCAACAGCTGTATAAACCGATATACGTGTCTGCGGATAGAGAGAAACTGAAACGCGTATTGGCCAACCTGATCAGCAATTGTGTAAAGTATATGAATAAAGATGAAAAACACATTTCCATTTCTCTGCATGAAGGACTATATGATGTAGTAGTACAAGTAACAGATAATGGCTATGGAATAGAATCTTCCGCTTTGCCTTATATTTTTAACCGCTTTTATCGGGCTGAGCAATCTAGGAATTCCCTGACAGGTGGAAGTGGTTTAGGACTTGCAATCGCAAAAAAAATTATCGACGAGCATGGAGGAGATATCTGGGCTACCAGTGAGGTAGGAAAAGGTACAAGTGTATTCTTTTCCATAAAGAAAGGTGAGGAAATGTGAAAAAGATATTACTTATTGAAGACGAAGTCAGTATTGCTGAATTACAAAGGGACTATTTGGAAATTAGTGATTTTAGTGTCGATATTCAACACACTGGTGATGCAGGTCTCCAACAGGCCCTTCAAGGAAATTATCATTTAATCATTTTGGACATCATGCTTCCGGGGTTAAATGGCTTTGAGATATGCAAACAAATACGTGCTGTCAAAAATATCCCGATTTTGCTTGTATCTGCGAAAAAGGAAGATATTGATAAAATTCGGGGGCTTGGACTAGGAGCGGATGATTATATTACAAAGCCCTTTAGTCCAAGTGAACTAGTTGCAAGAGTGAAAGCGCACTTAGCGCGTTATGAACGTTTATCAGGAAGTCACCCCAAATCTAATTCAATCTATGTCCATGGAATTTCAATAGATAAGTCAGCACGCAGGGTTCACATAAACGGGGAGGTGGTCCCGTTTACAACAAAGGAATTCGATACTTTAGTGTTTTTTGTCATGCATCCGAATCAAGTATTAAGTAAAGAGCAGCTTTATGAAAATATTTGGGGATTGGAATCGGCTGCGGATGTTTCAACTGTCACTGTCCATATCAGGAAACTACGTGAAAAAATTGAAAGAAATCCTGCACATCCTAAATTTTTGGAAACTGTTTGGGGAGCAGGGTATCGCTTTAATGTTTAATTAGTATATTTTATGACCCGTCACGAAGGTGACGGGATTTTTTTATAAAACCTTAAGAAACTTTATGAATAAGTTAATCAATTTTTAAGAAATTGTTTAGAGGGAGTTTAAGATTAAGCACTAATATAATGGAGACGGATTAATAAAAGCAACTAAAAAATAAAAAGGGAGAAAAATACTCATGCTACCTCAAACACATTTATAGCACAAGTCATTTTTGGTGCATCAAGATGACGGAAAATCCATTTGGGCAGATGAAAGGATGGTGTGTTTCATGTGGAGACGGCTAACGATTGTCATCGGATGCCTATTCATCCTTCAAGGGTGTGTCTTAGATAGCGAAAGAGAGCCAAATAAACAGCATAAGGAGTCAGGAAAGGGAATGAATGAATTACTGATTCAAGCAGTAGAACGAAAAGAAACGGAAAGAATAAGGAGTTTGATTGAGGAAGGTGCAGATATTAATACACAGGACTCGGCAGGGCGAACCGCCACTATGATTGCGACTTATAAGAACGATGCAGAGTCTGCAAAAATCCTTATTGAAGCGGGTGCAGACGTCAACATTCAGGATGACATGAAAAATAGCCCCTTCTTGTATGCCGGTGCTGAAGGTTATCTAGATATACTTAAACTTGCGATTGAAGCAGGTGCCGACCCGTCCATAACCAACCGTTATGGAGGAACGGCTTTAATCCCTGCTTCGGAACATGGATATGTAGAGGTTATTAAAGAACTCCTAACTAAAACTGATATTGATGTGAATCATGTAAATGATCTTGGTTGGACAGCTTTGCTAGAAGCTATCATTTTGAATGATGGTGATGGAAAACAGCAGCGAACAGTGCAATTGTTAATAGATCATGGTGCAGTTGTCAACATTCCTGATAATAATAATATTACCCCTTTACAACATGCCCGCGAAAAAGGATTTAAAGAGATTGAACAAATTTTATTAACAGCAGGAGCAAAATAACCAGATTGCGATACTTTCATTTTGTAATGTCAATTGCACCGCTAATTAATTAAAATCACAATAGGATATGAGGAGACGAAAAAATGAACAAAAAAGCAAAAATTTCATCATCTATACTACTTGGATTAACATTGGCCCTAACAGGATGTAACACAAACGCACAAGACAGTCATAGTGGACAGGGGCAGGAACAAACTGCCAAAGAAAGTAAACAAGAAAATAAGTTAACAGCAGGCCAGGAATTGACTAAAATTCTTAGTGGCACGAATTGGCAAGGTACAAAAGTTTATGATAAGAATAATAATGACTTAACAAAGGAGAATGCTAACTTTATTGGTCTCGCAAAATATGACGATGAAACATCCAGATATGAATTTTTTGATAAAAATACAAAAGAAAGTCGTGGTGATAAGGGAACTTTCTTTATTACCAATGGGAAGATGCGAGTGTTAATTTCAGAATCGATGGGTTACCAGGCCGTTGTTGAAATAACAGAACTGAATAAGGATATGTTTACTTATAAAAGAATGGGTAAAGATGCTAATGGAAATGACGTAGAGGTGTTTGTTGATCATATTCCTTATAAGGAAACAGAACTTTCCTTTACAGATCCAGACAAAAATTTGGAAACTTACACTGGAGACGTAGAAACAGATGTTGATGGAGATAAAATTTTATCAAGCACCCCATGGCAAGGAACAGTGGCATTGGATGAAAAGGGAAATGATGTATCAAGCTATAACTCGAATTATTTAGGTCTTGCAAAATATGATGATAAAACAAATAAGTATGAATTTTTTGATGCTAAAACCGGTGAAAGCCGTGGTGATTACGGCTATTACGATGTTGTTCACGGAAATAAGATAAGAGCACATGTTTCACTAGGGGAAAATAAATATGGCGCAGTTCTTGAACTTACAGAGCTTAATGAAAATAAATTCACGTATAAACGAATCGGTAAAGATAAAGAGGGAAAAGATATAACGATAACAGTGGAACATATACCTTATGAAGGTGATTTGAAACTAAAATCAACTAAGTAAAATAGTAAGAAAGGGATTTTGCATGAATAGCAAAATCCCTTTCTTGATATAGTAATAGAATAGTGGTTAGAGATGTTTAAGCGTTAAACCGTTCAACAGATGTTTCCAGGTCATTAGCGAGCTTAACCATTGAGGAGGTGGAGAAGGAAATGTCCTCCATGGATTTCGCTTGTTGATCGGTTGATTGTGCCACTTGCTTTGAAGCCACTGCCGTTTCCCTTGTCAACCCTGCAAAATCTTCTATCGAAGCATTGATTTCCTGAGAACTTGCTGCCATTTGCTCTGTAATGGCTGATATTTCTTGAATCTGATCACTAACATGCTCAAAAGATTTTATAGTCTGTTTAAAAGTTTCTCTTGTATTCAGCACAAATTTTGTCCCTTCCTCTACCTCATTAGTTCCAGTTTCCATCATTTTCACTGATTCATTTATGATGGATTTAAAATGAAGCAGGGACTCTTGAATATGGATGGCAGATTCCTTCGTGCCCACTGCCAATTTCCGTACCTCGTTCGATACCACCGCAAAACCTTTACCTTGTTCACCGGCTCTAGCAGCTTCAATTGCCACATTTAGTGATAGCAGGTTTGTTTGCTCGGCAATTCCTGTAATTACATGTACAATATTCACAATCTCATTTGCTTGTTCGTCCAAATTCTTTATTCTTGAACTTGTTTGCAGCATCACATCTTTTACTTGCAGAATTTGATTTGAGAGTTCATTTATATCTTGATTTCCAATGGACATCCTAGTTGAAACATGATTTGTCTGTTCGCTGACTTCTGAAGAAGCTTTGGCAATTCTTTGTATACCTATGGTCATTTCCTCGATGACCCTCGATGATTCTTCACTTCTGTGCAATTGTACTTCCGCAGCTCCTGAAACTTGCTGAATCCCATTAACGATATATTGTGTGGAAGTATCCATTTCTTTGATTTTGTGCTCGATATCACTTGATGATTCGAGTGATGAGCTTTTCATGGAATTGACGATCATAGTTGTATTGGTGATCATTTCTTCAAAGGATTTCACTAAAACCTTGATTTCGTCATTTCCCTTAACCCTTGTGTTGCTAATCAGTTTATTGGCTGTTAATAAATCTCCATTTGAGATTTCCTTTGCAGCCAAGCTGACCTTGAGAAGCGGGCTTAACTTTTTAGTCAAGAACCATATTAGTGCACCCACTACGATCGTCAATAATTACATTGATTATTATCATCAGGGGAAGGATGCCACCCAGAACCGTGCTGGCCGTAGCATCGACTTTGCTGGCATCGATATCCACCCCTAGAATTCCAATGACCTCGTTCCCATTCTTTATGGGAACGAAAACGGATAAATAGTCACCATATTCAGGATCATGAACGATGGAAGTGGTAGTAACCTTTCCCTTCATGACGCTATCTACATCCTGAAATGAAGTTGCGGTTGTGGGTGTTAAAATGGGAGATGCTTTTTTATCTCCCTTACCCATTCCGTCTATAAGAATATGGACTTTTTTGTTATTTTCGTCAATTCCCAATGTATATACATATAATGCTCCAGTTTTTTGTCTATAATCGTCTAACTGCTCGCATATCTCCCAATATGTAGAGGTTTCGGATTGATTACTTAAAAATTCAGCATAAGATGTTGGATTTATTGCATGAGAGATGTTGCTTGCAATGTCTAAGCTGCTCATAGCGATTGTTTTCTCAACCGTATCATTTGTACTTTTATACATTAATAATAAACTTCCAATTAATGTAATGACCATGCCTGTTAAAAGAACAAAACCTATTTTCGTACTGAGTTTATTCATCTTTGTTTATTCCTTCCCCGTGTTATATATTAACCATGTTTTATATATCGGTAATAATTAAATATATATTTAATGAGACTTTAAAAGCTTCGTTGGAGTTTTTATTCCTTAAGTCTTTAACCTGTTGTAAGAGGGGTTCATATTGTATGTATTTTAAGGGAAACCTGGTTTTGCTTGATTTTCTATCCTATAAATATTCTAATATAGAAAAAAACGACTTTTATCTTTCCCGTTTTGTTTCTAAAAATCTCTGTAAATATTAATTAGTGAAATAGAATATTTGTTAAATTGTTATAAAATTCAAAAAATGGTTTGACATTAGTAAAAATGGGAGCTTATAATCAACGTAAGATATAAAATTCGAAAACCGAGTTTTATATTATAGAACAAATTAACCTTTTATTTTATTAAAGTAATGGCTTAAAAAGTGAATTAACCTGTGAAACGTAATGAGAAGTGAAGTGTTTTATCCTTACTCTGAATAAAACAAAAACTGTGTTTTATAATATAAAACAATTTGTTTTTTGCTTATACAAGGGTGAGGAGAAGTTTTTAAGATCAGCCACAAATGATAACGCTTACAAAAAACTCAGGGGAGGGTTTTTATTGAAAAAAAATAAGCTTTTTGTATTTTCCACAAGCTTAACTCTTGCAATGACATTCCTTTTATCAGGATGTGGTGGAGGTGAGGGAGAAAAAACCAGTGGATCTGGAGTTGAAAAGAAAACGATAAAAGTGGCACATTATTTTGCTGAAAATCATCCTCAAAACATTGCTTTGAAAGAAAAGTTCAAAAAAATGGTTGAAAAGGAGAGTAATGGTGAACTAGAGGTTCGGATTTATGCGAACAGTACATTAGGTGCAGAAAAAGAATTTTATGACGGCGTTAGAAACGGAACGATCGAAATGGGCGTTCCAGGGCTAATTATGCAGTCGGACATTCCTAAAATGGGTGTTCCGGAATGGCCCTTCCTATTTAGGGATTACGATCATGTAAAGAAGGTATTGAATGGACCTATAGGAGAGGAATTGACAGAAGATCTTGATCCAAAGCATGGGGTGACACCGCTCGCATGGAGTGCAAACGGATTTAGGATGTTTTCGAGTAATCGTCCAATTAAGAGAATGAAAGATTTTGATGGACTTCGACTTAGAATGCCGAACATCCCGAATTACATAAAATTAGGTGAATCATTGGGGGCAAATGTTAGCCCATTGCCTATTTCAGAAGTTTTTACCGCACTTGAACAAAAGGTTGTTGATGCTCAAGATAATCCCATAGCCACACTGAGATCCTCGGGGTGGAATGAAGTACAAAGTGATGTACTGGAATCCAAGCATATGTTCAGCCCCAATATTTACATTATCAATAGCAAATTCTATAAAGGGCTAACAAAGGAGCAACAAAAAATCATTCAAAAAGCAGCAAAGGAGTCGGCAGCATATGAGTTTGATTTGATGGAAAAAAGTTATGAAGATGACAAAGCATATCTTATGGATAATGGAATCAAATTTACAAAGCCTGACGAAGACTTTTCACAAAAAATGTTAAAAGCATCTCAACCTGTTTATGATGAAGTCTTTGAGAAAAATGACTGGGCGAAGGAGCTTGTCGGTAAAATACAAGCAGAATGAAGCAGGCGCTCTAGATAGGAAGGGGGAGATGTATAGGTGAATAAAATATCAAGAATCTTGGAAAATTCGTTAAACATTATTATGGCAGTTGCTTTAGCAATAATGGTCGTACTCGTGTTTGGTAATGTAGTTCTTCGTTATTTCTTTAATTCAGGGATTACTTGGTCAGAAGAAATGTCAAGGTATCTCTTTATTTGGTTGACGTTCCTTGGCGCCATCGGAGCTTTCAAAAATAAAGAACACTTAGGTGTCGATATGGTCATCAAACGACTCCCGAATAAGATGAAAAAAGTGGTTCTAGTTATTAGTGATTTGATGATGTTATTCGTTCTCATCCTAATCTTGGATGGCAGCTGGAAAATGACATTGATAAACATTGACAGTACTGCCCCGGCCACCGGCATGCCACTGGCATTTGTATATGGGACAGGTATTCTTGTGAGTGTGTCAATGGGCAGCATGATCATTTTCAATTTGTATAGGATTTTCTTCAATAAAATTAAAGACGAAGAATTGGTGATGATAAGTGAGTCAGAAGAGCTAATTTCTCTCCATACTGATGAATTTGCTTCAGATATTAGGATTGTCAAGGAGGAGAAACAGGGATGATAGGTGTATTTGTCGGATCTTTACTGGGAGCCATGGGACTTGGAATACCTATTGCCTTTGCCTTACTTGTAAGTAGTGTAGTGTTAATGTACTTCCTTGGTATTTTTGATAGTCAAATAATCGCACAAAATCTAATCAGTGGCGCCGATAACTTCCCTCTAATGGCCATACCGTTCTTTATGCTTGCAGGAGAGGCGATGAATAGGGGCGGATTATCACGGCGTATCGTTGAGATGGCAATGAACTTGGTTGGCCATATCAAGGGAGGCCTTGGCTATGTTGCGATCATTGCGAGTGTGTTGTTTGCAAGTTTATCAGGATCTGCTGTTGCCGATACAGCAGCGCTTGGAGCTATATTAATTCCCATGATGGTGAAGTCAGGATATGATGTGAACCGGTCAAGTGGGTTGATTGCATCCGGTGGTATCATTGCCCCGATCATTCCGCCGAGTATTGGCTTTATCATTTTTGGTGTCGCAAGTGGTGTGTCCATTACAAAGCTGTTCATGGCAGGAATCGTTCCTGGTATTTTACTAGCGGTCGGACTAACGGTTACCTGGTCCATTGTTGCACGAAAAGATAAAGTCGCCGTTAACCCCCGAGCTTCAACAAAAGAAATACTTACCTCTCTTCGTCAAGGCATTTGGGCTCTATTCCTGCCCGTCATTATCATTGGTGGATTGAAATTCGGTTTATTCACACCGACTGAAGCGGCAGTAGTGGCTGCAGTCTACGCAATATTTGTCGGTCTAGTAATCTATCGTGAAATGAAAGTGAAAGATTTATATGAGGTCTTTGTTCATGCAGGAAAAATGACAAGTGTTGTCATGTTTCTGGTCGCCGCAGCACTCGTGTCATCCTGGCTGATAACTGTAGCCGATTTACCTGCTCAGGTGATTGAATTGCTGGAGCCATTTATGGATCATCCATTCCTTCTATTAATAATGATAAACTTATTGGTCATCGTAGTTGGAACTGCTATGGATATGACGCCGACAATCCTTATTCTAACGCCAGTATTGATGCCATTGGTGGTCGCTGCAGGTATTGACCCAGTTTACTTCGGTGTCCTGTTTATCCTGAATAACGCCATCGGTTTACTTACACCACCGGTCGGAACCGTGTTAAATGTCATGTGCGGCATAAGTAAGATCAGTATGGAAGAAATCATGAAGGGGATTTGGCCATTCTTGCTCGTGGAAGTAATTATATTGATCTTGTTGATTTTGTTTCCTTCCTTAGTGCTGGTTCCTCTAGAATGGTTTACCTCCTAACGGAATTAAACAAGTATATGGGTCTGTTTGCTGGTATTCATCTTATTTTATAGGAGGAAAATGAAAATGAATAATTTGTTCAAACGTTTGGCGGTTGGAGTACTACTACCTTCATTACTATTATTAAGCGCTTGTGGAAGCGGACAGAATGAAAGCGCTTCAGCTGACGGTATACAGGAAAGAACAATCAAAGCAGGGATCGGAAATAGTAAAATGCATCCACAAGGAAAAGGAATGGAGAAATTTAAAGAACTGGTTGAAGAAAAAAGCGGGGGGAAAATGAAAGTCCAAAACTTTTTTGATGCCACCCTCGGAGATGATCAGAAAATGACAGAAGCTCTTCAAGGTGGCTTACAGGAAGTAACTGTTCCTTCAACCTCACCACTTGTTGGTATGATTAAGGAATTTGGAATTTATGACTTCCCTTTTGTCTTTAATGATGAAGAAGAAGCTTATACAGTACTTGATGGTGCAGTAGGAAAAAAACTTTTGGATAAATTACCGGAACATGATTTAGTAGGTTTGGGATACTGGGAAAATGGTTTCCGAAGCTTAACCAACAGTAAACACCCTGTTAAAACGGCTGAAGATTTCAAAGGGCTTAAACTTCGTACCATGCAAAATGAAGTGCATTTAGATGCATTTTCAAAGTTAGGGGCGAATCCATCGCCGATGGCTTTCTCAGAAGTGTTTACTGCACTGGAAACAGGCACTGTTGATGGTCAGGAGAATCCACTCGCAACAATTCAAACGCAAAAATATAATGAAGTGCAAGAATACTTAAGTCTTACAAATCATGTTTATACACCATTTGTATTCCTTGTAAGTAAAAAGTTCTGGGATGACCTATCAGAACAAGAGCAAGAAATCATGAGTGAGGCCGCACAAGAGGCTGGAAAGTATCAACGGGAAGTTAACCAAAAAGAAAATGAAAAGGCACTTAAATATCTAAAAGAAGAAGGAATGAAAATCAATGAAGTAGAGCCGGAAGAAATGGAAAAAATGAAGAAGGCCATCCAACCAGTGACGGACGAATATGCCAAGAAATTCGGACCGGATCTTGTAGAGGAAATGATGAGCGAAGTTGAAAAAGTACGCGATAAATAATCCAGATTGTTTGGAGGATAGAAAATGGATATTATCTCTGAACTTTTACGTGAAATCCAATTACCGAAAATGGTCAAAGTGAGGCAGAATTTTCGTACACCTCAAATCGCTGATGTAGCCGGTGAGGTGAAGAAGGCGATAAAAGAAGCAGGTGTCTTATCAAGAATAAATGAAGAAGACAGGGTGGCAATTGCAGTAGGAAGCAGAGGGGTAGCGGACCTTCCTACATTAGTAAGAGAAACGGTGGCTGCCGTTAAGGAGGCGGGAGGTAATCCTTTCATCGTACCTGCAATGGGAAGCCATGGTGGTGCCACGGCGGAAGGGCAAATCGATGTGTTGCTTCAGCTGGGTATTTCAGAAGAAGCGGTTGGAGCGCCTATCAGGTCATCGATGGAAGTTATTAAACTGGATGAATTGCCAAATGGCCTCCCTGTCTATATTGATAAACTTGCTTACGAATCGGATAAAATCATAGTCATTAATCGGATAAAACCACATACAGCATTTCGCGGACCGGTTGAAAGCGGACTTATGAAAATGATAACTATCGGTTTAGGAAAGCAAAAGGGAGCCGAAGCTGCACATGCATACAGCTTTAAGTATATGGCGGAACATGTCCCTGAAATGGCTAAGGTTTCCTTGTCAAAAGCTCCTATCATATTTGGTCTTGCGTCGATTGAAAATGCTTATGATAAACCGGCGAAAATCGTCGCAGTCCCAGCTGAGGACCTGGAGGTAGTGGAACCGGGACTGTTGCTTGAAGCAAAATCATTGATGCCGAAAATACATTTCGATTCGATCGACGTACTTATTGTAAATGAACTCGGAAAGGATATTTCGGGGGATGGAATGGATCCGAATATAACGGGTAACTTCGCCACTCCATACGCTACCGGGGGACCAGACGTTAAACGGACCGTTGTACTTGGACTTACTGAAAAAACTCACGGTAATGCAAACGGCATCGGCATGGCTGATATGACGACGAAGGCCGTCATGAATGAAATCAAATGGGAAAAAGGCTATGCCAATGCACTCACAAGCACAGTGACAGATGTAGTAAAGCTCCCGATGTTTTTGGATACGCAGGAATTAGCTGTTAAAGCTGCCATCAAAACGTGCAATGCATTTGACTTAACTAAAGTGAGAGTCGTAAGAATAAAAAACACGCTAGAAATCGGTGAAATTTGGATTTCTGAAAGCATGATGGAAGAAGCTTTAAAAAACAAAAATTTAAAAATCCTATCAGAACCAGAAGAATTGGCACTAGACTAAAAACCTTCTTTACTATTTTTAGAGAATGGAAGAAATCATTTGAAATCAGAAAAGGAGCGCTGAAATGACACACCTATATCCACTAATTGATAACGGGATAAACCCTTACCGCGATAATGTACAGGGAAAAGCAAATGAACCCATTACGGTTGCAGGTCTGTTGGACCGTTCAAAGCTGACGCTTGGCTCCACATATGAAGGGGGCAAGCCTGATTGGACGCTTGAAGAAATTTATATGCGGCTAGAGAGGAATGCCCCGCGGATCGCAATAATCGGTGGTTCGTCCGATCATCCGGCCCATATAATGGATTACCAAACGTCAGCACGGGCAGCAATCCGCATTTGGCAAAACGGCGGTGTGCCGTTTCATTTCTCGACACCGGTGATGTGTGATGGCACGGCGCAAAACAATCAAGGAATGAGTTACTCTCTCCAGAGCCGAAACGCGGTTGCACAAATGGTTGTCAACCAGCTAGAAGCTCACAGTTATCATGGTGCATTCGTCATTCAAGGGTGTGATAAACAGCCTCTTGGTGTTGTAAGTGCACTCGCACATGTTGATCGTGTTCGTCGAAACCGTGGTGAAGCGCCCTTTTTCGCAACATTCGCACCTGCTCACGTATTGGAAGGCGGTTCGATTCCAGCTGACGTGATTGAAGAATTGGAAACTCTTGCGAAAAAAGCGGAAAGTAAAGGAGCAGCCGATGTAGCCGTAGATTTACGAGATACGATGGCATATATATTGCAATGTTCATCGAATACTGCTTTCCAGGGCGTGTTTGAACGGGCCTATGAACGAGGAATATTGACGAAGGAACAGCATAAATACTTTGAAATGAGACTTGCTGTCGCAACATGTGACGGGCAGGGAGGTGTATGTGCCTTTAATGGTACGGGGAATAGTTCACGTCATTTAGTGGCAGGCATGGGTCTCGTTCATCCAGCAGTGGAGCTATTGACCGATCCACCAACACAACGCCAGATTAACTCGGTGCTTGATAGCTTTGCCGGCATGATAAACGAAGAGCGCTACGGCGTGGCCAACATTGTCGCTGCGAACATAAAAAATGCAATCCGTATTCACAGCGCTTCGGGTGGTTCTACTAACTTAATGATGCATATTGTCGCAGGCATGCTTTATGCAGGATTCAAATTCAGTTTATGGGATCTTGACCGCATTCATCATTCACATCCAATTCCTGACTTATTTGATTACAGTCTGACAGAAGGAAGGGACATATATTCACTTGCGATGCAGTGTTGCAGCGGGAAAAGCAGAGGAATGGAAACACTTTTTCATGAACTTATTGAGAATGGTGTTCCAATGGATCAGGATGCGCCGACTGTCGCAGCAAAAACTTGGAAAGAACGTCTTTCGATCACAAGTAGCCTAAAAGCGGTTAATGTAAAGAAAAATCAGGTCATTTTATCCAATCCACGCCGTGGATTCAGCGGTGTTGATGTATTAAAAGGAAACTTCTTTGAAAGCGCCGTTGTAAAAATCAGCGGAATGCCGACACCACAGCTTGACCAATTCGACGATAAGCTTGCATTTGTCCTATATTACGAAAATGAAGATGATGCAAATAAAAGCCTGCTCGATTCGAATCTGCTTTCAAAAATAAAAGAGCAAAAGCTATTCGAACATAATCTATTGCTAGAATCTCTTAAATACAACAATGAGCCGGAATGGTCTCTTCTAAAAACCGCTACCTATGGGGAGTTATTTGACAGGATGGTTGAAGCAGGCACATTGAAAATTGCGGTTATTATCTCAGGGCAGGGGCCAGTGGCATTCGGAATGCCGGAAATGTTTACACCAATGCAACACATCAATGCAAATCGTGTTATGAAAAAAATCGCTACAATCATTAGCGACGGCCGCTATTCAGGAGTCACATATGGTGCTGCCATAGGACATATGACCCCGGAAGCGTATGAAGGTGGCGGCATTGGATTACTTAAATCAGGGGATGTAATTCACCTTCAGCTTCGTGATCGACGGATTGATTTTGTAGATTCTACTCAACTTCATTCTGGAAAGGTTATTCATGATTTTGCGGATCATTATAAAGAAGAAAGACAATCATTGGCAGCTGAACGCAAGCAGCGGATGAAAGTTAGACAAAAAATGGTTGCGGCAAGCAACAGGATGTTTGGGCATACAGATGCAGCAAATGGTGTTGTTCCAATCGCTGTCATTGAGGATGCGGTACTTGATTATGAACAAGATATTATAATCCATGAAAAAAAAGTAGAAATAAAGTGAGGTATGCTCGTCATAAATCCGATAAGATAAAGGTAGACAGAATGATAAAAGGAGTGAGGAACGATGCCTATCATCCAATCGGTGGAGCGTGCCTTGAAAATATTGGATTTATTTGATGAGCGTGAGCGTGAACTAACTATCACAGAGATAAGTAAGAGAATGAATTTACATAAAAGTACGGTTCATTCACTATTAAAAACCTTACAGGAGCATCACTATATTTCACAAGGCGAAGAAAATGGAAAATACTCGCTAGGATTAAAGCTATTGGAGAGGGGAAGCGTTGTTGTGACCCATCTCGATTTGCGCAATGTAGCAAGAAAACATCTTGAAGGGCTTTCAGCAACAACGAATTTGACGCTGCACCTTGTCATATTGGACGGGCAGGAAGGTGTCTATGTCGATAAAGTGGAAGGTACTGGGGTAACGGTCCTGTATTCCCGTATTGGCCGTCGTGTTCCGATTCATACAAGTGCAGTTGGCAAATCTCTTGTTGCAACCAAAACGGATAGTGAACTGGATTTGCTCTTGGACGGCTATGATTATACGGGACCGACAGAAAAATCGATTAGATCCAAGGAACAGTTTTTAGCCGAAATCGAAAAAGCACGCATTAATGGTTATTCAATGGATAATGAAGAAAATGAACCGGGCATTTTCTGTCTTGCCGTACCGATAAGAGATTATTCAGGAAAGGTAATCGCTGCAATGAGTGTATCGATGCCAGCTTCGAAAGTAAACGAAGAATCACATGAGTATTATGTACGTCTCTTAAAGGAATGCAGCAGTAAGATTTCGCAGGAGCTCGGTTATGAATATCAAAAAATATAAAAAGAGGTCTGCCATTAGGAGGAACTAACAAATGAGAATTATTCGCTATGTACATGAAAACAAAAAACAACTTGCTGCCGTGACAAACGAAAATAATGTGGTGGACCTTCCATTTACGGATTTTATGTCGTTGATTACAACGGCACGCTGTGAAAACAGAACGGCGTTTGACATTGTAAAACAAATTGTCGCTGAAGGGGAAAAACAGCCATTGGAAGGTCTTCAATTAACAACGCCGATCGACGCACCGGAAGTATGGGCATCTGGTGTTACGTATAAGAAAAGCAAGGAAGCACGTAACTACGAAGCAACGCAAGGAAAACTGGACCGCCAAACTTTCTATGACAAAGTTTATGATGCAGTGCGTCCTGAGATTTTCTTTAAATCAACTGCAGCAAGAACCGTAGGCCCGAATGACCCAGTATACTTGCGTTCAGATTCAAAATGGCAAATTCCGGAGCCGGAGCTTGGTCTTGTCATCGATAAAAAGGGAACGGTGCTCGGATATATCGCAGGGAATGACATGAGCTGCCGTGATATTGAAGGTGAAAACCCGCTTTATCTCCCACAGGCAAAAGTTTGGAAAAACTCTTGTTCCATTGGACCGGCCATCTTATTAAAAGAGGCTGTTCCGGATCCATATGAGCTTAAAATCATGTGCCGGATTTTTCGAAATGAAGAAAAAGTATTTGAAGGTGAAGCGAAAGTAAACCAACTGAAACGAAAATTAGAAGAGCTCGTCGACTATTTAGTCTTGGATAATACTGTATTTGACGGATCCGTTTTACTTACAGGTACATGCGTGGTACCGCCAAATGAATTTACATTGAAAGGCGATGACCGGATTGAAATCGAAATACCAGGGATAGGGGTATTAAACAACCCGGTTATCCAAAGTAAAGCAGTTCAAACCATTTAAGGGGTGACAAAATGAGCGAGTATAAAACACTTTACTTAAGTAGGAAAGATAGTGTAGCTGTCGCTTTAGCCGAAATCCCTGCAAACACATCAGTAGTTGTGAAATCAGACCTTGAAGAACTTGTCGTAGCCATCCTTGAACCGATTCGTTTTGGACATAAGTTCGCAGTCAAAGCCATCAAAGAAGGAGAAGACATAATTAAATATGGAGAAGTCATAGGTGCAGCCTCAGCTTTTATTCCCGCTGGTGCACATGTTCATGTACACAATTTAGAAGGCAAAAGAGGAAGGGGTGACAAAATTGCTGAATGAAAAAATGCAATTTTGGGGCTACCGCCGTCCGGATGGCCGCGTCGGTGTACGGAATCATGTACTGATTTTGCCAACGATAACATGTGCAACTCAAACAGCTCAGCGCGTCACGGAATTGGTGAGCGGAACCGTTACATTCATTCATCAGCATGGCTGTGCGCAAGTGGGCACTGATTATGATCAAACGGCCAGAACCTATGCGGGGATGGGCATGAATCCTAATGTATATGGTGTCATTGTACTCGGACTTGGCTGTGAAACACATCAGGCGCACCGCATTGGAGATGAAATTGCCAAATGCGGTAAACCAGTGGAAACCATATCGATCCAGGATCATGGAGGCACTCTTCAAACCATTGCCGAAGTATCTAAAATTGCGGTAAAAATGGTCCAGGATGCCTCGATGGTGCAACGGGAATTATGTGATTTTAGCGAGCTGATTGTCGGCACAGAATGCGGTGGGTCGGATGCATGCTCAGGCTTATCGGCGAACCCGGCAGTCGGACGTACAAGCGATTTGGTAGTTCAGCAAGGGGGAACCGCAATATTAGCGGAAACGACTGAACTCATCGGTGCTGAGCATTTGATCGCAAACAGGGCGGCAAACGGCCAGGTAGCAAAAAAAGCTTATGCGGTTATTAAAATGATGGAAGACCGCTCGATTCAAATGGGCGTAGACATCCGCACCGGAAATCCAAGTCCGGGAAACATTGAGGGAGGTCTCAGCTCACTAGAAGAAAAATCTCTGGGGGCAGCGACAAAATCAGGTACAACCAGATTGGAAGAAGTCATTGATTATGCACAGGTGCCCACGAAAAAAGGGCTAGTATGGATGGATACACCTGGCCATGACATTGAGCAATTGACAGGCATGGTCGCAGGCGGAGCCCAAATCGTTCTCTTCACTAGTGGAAGGGGCACGCCAACAGGATCTCCTATTTCACCCGTCATTAAAATCTCAACTAATACACCAATGTTTGAAAAGATGAATGAAAATATGGATCTGAATGCTGGGACCATTGTCGATGGGTTAGAAACCGTTGATGAAGTGGGCAGGCGCATTATGGAGGAAATTCAACACGTTTCAAATGGAAAACTAACAAAAGCGGAGATATTAAAGCAGCATGACTTTGGCATTTGGAGAATTGGACCGACATTCTAAACGTAAAAGGAGCTAAAGATTATGATATCAACTACATTTGCAACGAAAACATATAAAAATTTCATTAATAATGAGTGGGTGGATGCATCTTCTGGAAATACCATCGAAAGTATTAATCCTGCGGACAAAGAGCCGGTTGGCTACGTACAAAGCTCAACCGAAGAAGACTTGAATAAAGCTGTGGCTGCAGCGCATAAGGCAAAAAGGGATTGGCGCAGGCTCGGGCAATCTGCACGTGGACAAATCCTTTTTAAAACAGCCAATATATTGGAAGAAAATCTAGATGAAATTGCTGAAACCATGACTCGTGAAATGGGTAAAACATTTCCTGAAGCAAAGGGTGAAACGGCACGAGGTGTTGCAATCCTGCGTTACTATGCTGGGGAAGGGATGCGGAAAGACGGCGATGTCATACCATCATCCGATAAAGACGCACTAATGTTCACGAAACGGACCCCACTAGGTGTTGTAGGGATAATCACACCTTGGAATTTCCCAGTTGCAATACCCATCTGGAAAATGGCTCCAGCTCTTGTTTATGGCAATTCAATCGTATGGAAACCGGCTACTGAGGGAGCCGTTACGGCAGCGAAAGTCATGGAATGCTTTACCAAAGCAGGCTTTCCTGAGGGTGTTGTGAATTTTATTACCGGTAAAGGATCGATCATTGGCCAAGGACTCATCGATCATCCGCTTTTAAATGCGATCACATTTACCGGTTCTGAAAGTGTCGGTCAGAGCGTCGCAAAATCAGCTTCCGCCCGCGGAATAAAATATCAACTTGAAATGGGTGGAAAGAATCCAGTCATCGTAACGAAAGATGCAAACATCGACCAAGCTGTCGAGGCGGTCATCAGCGGTGGATTTCGTTCTTCCGGCCAGAAATGCACAGCTTCAAGTCGTGTAGTCGTTGAATCGTCCGTCTATGATGAATTCAAACAAAAACTGGTAAAGGCAGCAGCGAAAATTACAGTGGGCAACGGTCTTCAAGAGGGTATTTGGATGGGCCCATGTGCAAGCGAAAGCCAGTTCAATACGGTCACAGAGTACATTGAAAAAGGCAAGCAGGAGGGAGCAAAACTCATACATGGCGGGGAGATATTAACTGGCGGAGACTATGATAGGGGCTTTTTCATCACACCAGCGATTTTTGAAGACGTGACGTCCGAAATGGAGATTGCACAGGCAGAAATTTTTGGACCAGTTATCGCACTTATGAAAGCAACCGATCTTGCCGAAGCGATTGACTTGGCAAATAATACGAAATACGGATTGAGTGCCTCAATCTTCACATCAAATATTAGCTCAATTTTGGAATTCATTGATGAAATTGAAGCAGGTCTTGTCCGCATTAACGCAGAAAGCGCGGGCGTAGAGTTGCAAGCCCCATTCGGAGGCATGAAGGCATCAAGCACGGGTTCGCGAGAGCAAGGGGAAGCGGCGAAAGAATTTTATACAGCCATAAAAACGGTTTTTATTAAAGGTTCTTAACAGGTGCAAGGGAGGTTTCCATTTTTGAAAATCTCTCTTTCTTCAAAAAAACATTGCGAGGTGCTTGATGAAAATCATAAAAATTTCTTTATACAAAGTCCCGCCCCGCTGGCTGTTTTTAAAAATCGATACGGATGAAGGCATTTCCGGATGGGGAGAGCCTGTCGTGGAAGGCCGTGCTGAAACGGTTAAAGCAGCAGTTAACGAATTGACCGATTATCTGATCGGAAGAAATCCGAACGATATTGAAGACATCTGGCAAACTCTATATCGAGGTGGATTTTATCGTGGGGGGCCAATTTTAATGAGTGCCATTTCCGGCATTGAGCAGGCACTATGGGATATTAAAGGGAAATACTTCAATATTCCTGTATACCAAATGCTCGGCGGTAAAGCACGTCAAAAAATTAAAGTGTACTCATGGGTCGGAGGAGATCGACCGGTGGATGTAGTTGCTGCCGCACTAGGAAAACAGAAAGAAGGCTTCCTTGCAGTCAAAATGAACGCATCAGAAGAAATGAATTACATAGATAGCTTTTCAAAAGTAGAAGCGGTCGTCGAACGCGTTGCTTCAATCAGGGAAGCGGTTGGCAAAGACTTTGGCATCGGTGTGGATTTTCACGGGAGGATTCATAAAACGATGGCAAAGGTGATTGTGAAAGAACTCGAACCATACCGTCCAATGTTCATTGAAGAACCGGTGCTCCCGGAAAACAATGAAGCACTTCGTGAGATTGCCTGGCATACTACGTGTCCGATTGCGACGGGAGAAAGAATGTATACGCGCTGGGGCTTTAAGCAGCTACTTCAAGATGGTTATGTCGATATAATTCAGCCGGATCTGTCTCATACAGGTGGTATTTTAGAAGGGAAAAAAATTGCCGCAATGGCAGAAGCGTATGATGTAGCCATTGCGCCGCACTGCCCGCTCGGTCCAATGACTCTTGCTTCATCCCTTCATCTGGACGCAACGACACCGAATTTCATTATTCAGGAGCAAAGCCTTGGTATTCATTACAACGAAGGCATGGACATTCTCGATTATATGAAAAATCCAGAATTATTCGATTATGAAAATGGCTATGTGAACATTCCGGATAAAACGGGTCTTGGAGTGGAAATTGATGAGGAAAAAGTGAAGCAGGCAGCAGAGACCGGACATAATTGGAAAAACCCAATTTGGCGTAATGAAGACGGGAGTATCGCTGAATGGTAATAAAAGGAGGGAAAATAATGGACTTTCATGGCATCATTCCACCGGTAGTCACCTTATTTGATGAAACGGGGAACTTGGATTTGGAGTTGAACAGAAGGTATATCGACCTATTAATCTCACGGAATATTGACGGTATTTTGTTGATGGGTAGTTCAGGTGAGTTCTCCTCACTTACGACTGAAGAAAGGAAATTATATGTACGCGAAATGTTAAAGCACATTAACGGACGAGTGCCAGTTATGGTCGGAGTCGGGCATACCGCATTAAAAGAGGTGCATGAACTGACTTCTTATGCAGAAGAGCATGGAGCGAACGGCGTTCTCGTAGTAAACCCATATTACTGGAAGCTGTCTGACGAGCAATTATATCGACATTTTTCCAGTGTGGCGAATCATACTAATCTGCAAGTTTTCATTTATAACATCCCGCTCTTGACCGGACAAAATTTATCAATCGAATTGATTAAAAAATTAGCCCAAAATCATTTAAATATAGCAGGTATTAAAGAGACGGTCAGTGATTTCGGCCACCTTCGTCAAGTGCTGGCGGAAGTGAAGAAAGTTCGCAGTGATTTCAAAGTCTTCTCCGCGTTTGACGAGCATTTGCTTCCGGCTCAAATGATTGGTGCAGCTGGAAGCATTAATGGAAGCGCTGTCTTTGCCCCGGAAATATCCGTACATTTATATGAATCGTATCATAAAGGAGATCTCGCTGAAGCCCAGAAAAATCATCAAGTGATTTCAAAACTGATGGATGTGTACAATTACGGTCCGACATTTTTTACAGCCATGAAAGAAGCCGTTCATCAGCGCTGGTTTGACGTTGCGGCTGGACACCGTGCCCCATGCGATGTTTACCCTGCTGATTTGAGTGACAAAGTAGCTGTTCTCTTAAAAAATATAAATATGAAAGAAGGCGTCCAAAAATGAAAGAATCACGCGACTTGCTCGAACAATTAGGCTACCCATCTACTGATCTTAAAGAACTTCCTACATCAACGAAAACATTTCCGGATGGAGCTCAATATCGTATTGAACTACCAAGTGTAGAAGGTCCAGCTGCCCTAAAAGAAACATTGAAAGAAATTGACCGACTCGGTTTGACTATTCACCGGATATCCCAGGGCAGCGGCATCATGCTTCAAACGGATGAAGAAATTAAAGAAATGTGTGAAATGACAGCAGAGCGCGGCATGGAGCTCAGTCTGTTTGTCGGTCCCAGGGGTTCATGGGATGTCAGTGCGGGACCGCTTACGCCAGGAGGTAAATCTCAGGGAATCCGCCATGAAGGATCGGACCAGCTTGTTTATGCCATGGAAGACTTGAAAAGAGGAGCTGCACTTGGTCTTCGCGGTGCGTTAGTTGCGGATGAAGGACTCCTACTTTTAACGAAAGAAATGAAAAAATACGGACAGCTTCCGGAAGACTTTGTTGTTAAAGTATCGGTTCAAATGGGTTCAGCCAATCCAGTATCCGTTAAATTAATGGAAGACATCGGAGCGGATACCTACAACGTGCCACCTGCATTAACGCTGTCCAAACTTGCAGCGATCCGACAATCAATAAACATTCCAATTGATTTATACGTTGAAGTTCCGGATACCTTTGGAGGCTTTCTTCGCTATTATGAAATACCGGAAATTATCCGTGTATTGGCGCCTGTATACATTAAATTTGGTCTGCGTAATCATCCTGATGTATACCCTTCAGGGAAACAATGGGAAAGTACGAACATCTCACTCGCTCAAGAACGTGTACGCCGTGCCGCAATTGGTATTCAAATGATCGAACGATACTTCCCAGAAGCCAAAACATCGAAACTCGGTGCAGAAGGACTCGGTATTGCAAAAATTGAAAAGGCAGCAGCGAAATAGATGTCAGGTATTTATTACTATAAAGGAGTTTAGCCCAAATGCCCTTTAAAATATTATTAACGGATTATGAATTTGACCATTTGAAATATGAAGAAGAGATTTTTCAAAAAAGCGGTTTGGAAATCGATTTCATCAAAGCGCAATGCAAAACGGAAGAAGAAGTAATGGAGCAGGCAAAAGAAGCGGATGCAATTTTAAATCAATATGCTCCTATCTCACGCCGAGTCATTGAGTCGCTTGAGAACACGAAAATCATTTCCCGCTATGGTGTTGGCGTCAATACAATTGATCTCAATGCGGCTAAGGAAAAGGGGATAACTGTCGCCAATGTACCGGATTATGGCATGGAAGAAGTATCGAATCATGCATTGGCACTTTTACTTTCGTCGGCGCGGAAAGTGACACTGTTAAACAAGGAAGTGAAAAAAGGTAACTGGGACTTTAAGGTGTGTGTCCCGATTCACCGTTTTAATGAACAAACGGTTGGGGTTCTCGGCTTTGGCCGGATTCCGCGCCGTTTCATTGAAAAGGTGAAACCGCTCGGCTTTAAAACCGCTGCTTATGACCCTTTCGTATCGGCAGCAGACATGGCTGCTGTCGGGGTTCAAAAAATGGATCTCGACGAAATTATAGGCGAAGCCGATTATTTGTCGATCCATGTGCCCTTAATAGATGATACATACCACATGATCAATGAGGAGCGCCTTAAACAGATGAAGAGTAACGCGGTCATCATTAATACGGCACGTGGACCGATAATCGATGAAAAAGCACTTTCCTATGCACTTGAAAAAGGGATAATTGCAGGTGCTGCACTTGATGTGACAGAAAATGAGCCGGTCAGCATCGATAGCCCGCTACTCACAATGGACAATGTCATCATTACGCCTCACAGCGCCTGGTATTCTGAGGAAGCGATGGTTGAACTTCGTCAAAAAGCAGCAAGAAATATCGTTCAGGTCTTAAAAGGGGAAAAAACACCATACGCATTAACCTAAGAAAGGGGAAAAATATGAAAATAGCAACTTTTTCCGTGCAAACCGAACAGCACATCGGTCTTGTTAAAGATGATCAAATTATCAGCTTAACGGCTCTCTGTCCAGAAGAATTTCCTGCTTGCATAAAAAAATTTATAGAACGAGGAAGCGAGTTGCGTTCACGTGCTGAACAGATAATCGAGCAACGGGTAAATGACGATGCAATATTCAAACTGTCAGAAGTAAATATCCTGCCGCCAATCGCAAAGCCGGATAAAATCATTTGCGTAGGACTTAACTATTTTGATCATTGCAAGGAATCCGGGATGGAGCCTCCTGAATCACCGGTCATTTTTTCGAAATATGCTAATGCCATTGCCGGGCATAATGATGCGATTGAAATTCCGATTAATTCAACCGAGGTCGACTTTGAAGCAGAGCTTGCGTTTGTCATTGGTAGAGAAGCGAAACGTGTGTCAGAAGAAGAGGCGGATGACTACGTCTTTGGCTACACGATTATGAATGATATCAGCGCCCGAGATTTGCAATTTCAGGACGGTCAGTGGTCAAGAGGCAAAACGGCGGACACATTTGCTCCATTTGGTCCAGTTATCGTGACAAAAGATGAAGTGGGTGACCCCCACAATCTAGCGATTTCGCTTGAATTAAACGGTGAAATTATGCAGGATTCCAATACAAGCAACCTAATTTTTACGGTTCCGAAAATCATTTCATTTCTATCACAGTCCATGACACTAATGCCAGGTGATTTGATTGCAACTGGCACGCCACCAGGCGTTGGAATGGGAAGGAATCCGAAAATCTGGTTGAAAAACGGTGACCGGATGAACGTCAGCATTGAGAAGATCGGTACGCTTTCTAATCACGTAATAGCATGACAAGAGAAAGAAGATGATGACATGGATGTTGTAACCATCGGAGAAACAATGACAGTGTTTACCCCGAATGAAGAAGGACCGCTTCGCCACGCCAGATCTTTTTCGATGAAGTTTGCCGGTGCGGAATCCAATGTCGCGATTGGGTTAAGCCGACTCGGTCATAGCTCACGCTGGATTAGCCGTCTCGGTGAGGATGAATTTGGCGATGCCATGCAATCGTTCATTCGCGGAGAAGGCGTTGATGTCTCTTATGTAACAAGAGACCCTGAAGCGCCTACCGGAGTCTTTTTTAAAGAATTGAGACGGCTGAATGATACTCGAGTTTATTATTACCGGAAAGATTCGGCAGCTAGTAAAATGACGGCGGAATTACTAACGGATCTTGCCATCCAAGACGCCGCTTATCTCCATATTACGGGGATTACACCCGCACTAGGAAATTCTTGTCAGTCGCTCTTGGATAAAGCGGTCCGCATTGCTAAAGAAAACGGAAAAAAAATCGTCTTCGATCCGAATATTCGCTTGAAAATATGGGGCGATGAAACTGAAGCACGTCACATCATAACAAAGTACGCCTCGAAAAGTGATATCGTCATGCCTGGGGTGGCCGAAGCCGAATTTTTATTCGGTTCCCATACCCCGGAAGAATTTGTCGATCATTTTCATGAACTTGGTGTCGAAACAGTTTTACTTAAATTGGGCAAAGAAGGCTGTTTAATTTCAGCCCCGTCTGTACGGAAAACATACGTTCCGGGATTCTTTGTGGACCGGGTCGTTGATCCCATCGGTGCTGGGGATGCTTTTGCATCCGGTGTACTTTCCGGCATGCTGGATGGACTGCCGCTAGCTGAAGCTGCAAGGCGTGGAAATGCTATGGGAGCAATGGCAACGATGGTAAATGGCGATGTTGAGGGTTTGCCAATCCGTGCCGACCTCAATTTGTTCATGAATGGCGGCACAGAGGATGTAACGAGGTAGAAAGGTGGGAAAAAATGACTAAACTAGAAGAACTTAAACATGGGAAGCTGGTCGCCGTCATTCGCGATGCACGCCCCGATCAAATTATACCAATCGCCCGGGCCCTGAAAGAGGGCGGCATCCGAACGCTAGAGATAACAGTGGAAACTCCCAAAGTGTGCCATTTAATCGAAAGACTGAAAGAGGAGTTCGGTGATGATATCATAGCGGGTGCCGGTACAGTATTGGATCCTGAAACGGCCCGTGCGGTCATCATGGCAGGGGCTGAATTTATCTTTTCTCCAACCGTCAATGTCCAAACGATTAAACTGGCGAAGCGCTATGGCGTTATTAGCATCCCTGGTGCACTCACACCAACCGAAATATTGACTGCTTACGAGCATGGAGCTGACATTATCAAAGTTTTCCCGGCAGATGCATTGGGTGTTAGCTACTTTAAAAATCTTAAAGGACCGCTTCCTCATATTCCCCTTATGCCAACTGGCGGTGTCAACCTTGACAACCTCGCGCCATTTTTTAAGGCAGGGGCCATCGCGGCGGGAGTAGGCGGTTCATTGATCAATCCTGCGAAATTGATTACAGGTGAAGATTACACCAGGCTGACAGAAACGGCAAAAAAATTCTCGGCTATCGTACAAAAAAGCTAAAGCCGTCCATCGCTTATATGAATATCATTTCAATAAGCGCTGGGAATGAAAGTACGACTGCTTTGTTTCCTCCTTTTCAATTTTTTTGTAGTCCATCAAGGGTGTGATAATGCTGGTGGGCAGTGGATAAATTCAGATAAACCAGAAAGGGGAAAAGTGATATGTTACTAGAAAAGTACAGAAATCTGCAGGATATTCTTCAAAAAATGGAGTCGGTTGTGGTCGCTTTTTCAGGAGGGGTGGACAGCACGTTTTTGCTAAAAGTCGCTATTGATACTCTGGGTTATGATAATGTGTTAGCCGTTACAGCGGATTCGGAAACCTATCCATCGAGTGAGTTGAAAGAAGCCATTATGCTATCAAAATGGATTGGTGCCAACCATCGTGTCATTCAAACTTCGGAGTTGGCCATTCCTGGATATAAAGAAAACAATCAGAATCGCTGTTACTTTTGTAAAAGTAGTTTATTTGACCACCTGCTTCCTATTCTTGAAGAATATGAATTTAATAATATTATTTATGGAGTTATCGCTGATGATGCTAACGAATTTCGTCCAGGCATGAAAGCAGCTAAAGAAAAAGGAATCAGGGGACCTCTTCTAGAAGCCGATTTATTCAAAGAAGAAATAAGAGTATTGTCCAAGCAAGCCGGATTGCCAACCTGGGATAAACCGTCATTTGCTTGCCTATCCTCAAGAATAGCATATGGTGATATCATTACGAAGGAAAAATTGACCAAAGTTGATAAATCAGAGGCTTACATAAAATCACTGGATATTCATCAGGTAAGAGTCAGGACCCATGAAGATACTGCCCGAATTGAAGTTGAACCCGATGATATGCCACGAGTGCTTCAATACCATGTGGCGATCACGAAACGGCTGAAGCAATTTGGTTATAAGTATGTATCAATGGATCTCACGGGCTATACAAGCGGAAGTATGAATATGGCGCTTAAAAAGGAAGAAATGTCATGATTGACGATATTTTGGAGCAGGTTCAAAAGGGTTCATTGACAGTTGCGGAAGCGAAGGGAAAACTTGCATCCTATGAAAATTTAGGGTTTGTGAAAATCGATCATCATCGTAAAAGGAGACAAGGCTTTCCAGAAATTGTGTTTGGGGAAGGGAAAACTGCTGAACAAATTTTAACGATTGTCCAATCGCTGCGGACAAGGAATGATTCTGTGCTTGTGACTCGTATTTCTCGTGAAAAAGCGGTATTTGTACAAAAAGAATGTAGTGATTTTGAATATAACGAGATTGCACGGACACTTGCTTGGGTTAGAGAAAAGCCGAAATCCGTTGATTCATATATTGCAATTGTATGCGCCGGGACATCAGATTTGTCTGTTGCTGAAGAAGCAGCCGTAACGGCCGAAACTCTAGGTATTCCTGTCAGGCGTATATACGATGTTGGCGTTGCTGGGCTTCATCGCCTCCTTGATAATATAGACGAAATAAGGGGTGCTACCGTATCAGTTTGTGTCGCGGGAATGGAAGGGGCACTTCCAAGTGTGTTAGGAGGCCTTGTCACGAATCCAATTATTGCTGTGCCGACAAGTATTGGTTACGGTGCTAATTTTAACGGTTTATCTGCCCTTTTATCAATGCTCAATTCATGTGCATCGGGTGTAAGTGTGGTGAACATCGATAATGGATTTGGTGCAGCCTACAATGCAGCCATTATATACAAACTCGTACATAAAAAGGAGGTCAATTGTGATGAGGACTTTATATTTTGACTGCTTTTCCGGCATAAGCGGAGATATGGTTATTGGTGCGTTGATTGATGCAGGTGCAGACCCTGTACAAATGGAAGAAGAGTTAAAAAAGCTGAACATAGATGAAGAATATAATCTGTCATGGGGGAAGGTCGTCAAAAATGGCATTACGAGTACTAAATTTCATGTCATTCTTACCAGTAAATCAGAGCAAACACCTGAACATAGCCACAGCCATGCACAAGAACACAGTCATGGACACAGCCACAGCCATGAACACGAACACAGTCATGGACATGAACACAACCATAGCCATGTACCTCACAGCCATCACAGCAGCCGTACCTACAAACAAATTGTAGAAGCTATCAATGAGGCGAACTTTAATGAATCGGTAGCAAACATGTCACTCGCCATTTTTAAAAAGATTGGTGAAGCGGAAGGGCATATACACGGGCTTCCTCTTGATAAAGTTCACTTTCACGAGGTGGGGGCGGTAGACTCAATAATAGATATAATCGGGGCTGCAATTTTAATCGATCAGCTAGGTATTGAATCAGTTCAGTCATCAGCCATTCCAACGGGATCTGGACATGTACATATTGATCACGGAATATATCCTGTTCCTGCACCTGCCACTCTTGAAATATTAAAGGGGGTACCGATTGCCTCAAACGATATTCGTTCTGAATTAGCAACGCCGACCGGTGCTGCCATCGCTGCGGTTTTGGCTGAAACATTTGGCTCGCTTCCAGCCATGAATGTCGAATCGATTGGCTATGGTGCGGGCACAAAAACTTTTGAAAATCATCCGAACGTCCTTCGCGTTATCATAGGGGAGACTCAATGAACCGCCCGCCTGATCATGAGCATCTTGATGAACAAATGGTAAAAATGGAAGTGAATCTAGATGATATTTCCGGTGAATGGCTGGGGCATGTAATGGATTTGTTGTTCGAATCAGGAGCAAATGATGTATTTTATACGCCAATCTATATGAAAAAAAATCGACCGGGGATATTATTGCAACTTCTCTGTTCACAGCAGGAGATTTCGAAAATGAAGAAGATATTATTTGCTGAAACGACGACTCTCGGCATTCGCTACTACCCTCTTACCGTGCACCGGCTTGAGCGCTCTTTTTTCAATGTGAATACTCAATGGGGGGAAGTGACGATAAAGAGAGGGATTCATGAGGGATTGACCTTGCAGCAGGCACCTGAATATGAAGATTGCCGTAAAATTGCCGTACAGAACAACATACCTCTTAAAAGGGTGTATGAAGAAGTATGGAAGTGTCTCGGGGAGGTCAAAGAGAAATGAGTTTGGTGTCGATTCTTACATTTGGATTCATATTAGGGATAAAGCATTCGTTAGAGCCGGATCATGTTATTGCGGTAGCAACCACGGCAGGAAATACGAAAAAATTATCGCGTTCCACTCTAACGGGGGTGTATTGGGGTATAGGTCATACATGTACGCTATTTCTTATAGGTATGATGTTCATTTGGATGAAAGGGGAGATTCCAGAGTCGTTAAGCATGACGCTGGAATTCGGCGTAGGTATTATGCTTGTTATGCTAGGGGCGAGAAGTTTATTTAAAGCGCGCCCTGATATTACGAACGACAAGGATAGATTTCGCCCTTTTTTGGTGTCTGCTTTAATTGGGTTCGTCCATGGTCTCGCGGGCAGTGCCGCAATGGTCATTCTAACGATGTCGACCGTAACCGGAATAGGCCAAGGGTCCATCTATATAATAATATTTGGCGCGGGAACTATTATTGGCATGCTGTGCTTTACAACTTTACTAGGCATACCGTTTGCTTTGAATGGAAAGGACATCGTTTTAAACCGAATCTTCATCAAGCTGGCGGGAGCTATAAGTTTTTCATTCGGACTTTATTATATATACAAATTGGGTGTAACAGAAGGTTTGTTTGCGCTCTGGGCTAATTGATTTACTTTATAAGCATGACTGTAATCTCAGGCTGTCTGTAACCCATGGACAGCCTCTTTCATTTTTATTAATTCATCTAAGAAGACATTATGTCTTCTAGGAGGTTTCTCAGAAAGAAAAGGGCCACAACTGACAAAAAGGCTTGGCTTAATGGGAACACTTCAATGGACATGTCCAAGCTAATTTCTGGGTATATTGTAACGGAAATGAATCTCCAATTATTATTCTGCAAAAATTTGTAGTTGGAAGAAGGGATGGACAAAAAAAATAAGACCCCATGACACTGCCATTTTTATAAGAATGGAAGTGTCGTAGGATCTGTTAATATGTTACAAGTCAAGAAATCTAGGTTCTGCTCCGGCTGTTAGCAGATAAACGTTTATTTTTCCTTTGGAGAATCCATATTTCAATTGCACCAGAGCCAAGCAATACTCCTGAAACAATGAAGATAAGTCCGATGAAATGTGCAGGCACAAGGGCTTCATTAAGGAAAAATGCTGCTCCTAACAAAGAGAATAAGGTGTTTAAGTTAAGAAATATGGATGATTCGGCTGCGCCTACCTTACCAATGGCATAATTATAGCTCATGTGCCCGAGGGCGGTGGCAAAAATAGCGGAGAAAAAGAAAGCTCCCCAGATGGATGGCGGTGCGGTTGCCAGGGAAGATAAGCCCTCTGGTTCCTTCCATAAGCTGATGGCAAAAAGAATAAAAGACCCGATCAGCATCATGTAGCCGGTTAGTAATCGTGGATCCATTGTTTTTGAGGCTTTATTAATGAGGATGAAACTCAATGCCTGTGAAAGAATGGAAAGCAAAATATCCACATCCCCAAGATTAATAGAATGAATTCCTCCGCTTCCTGCCATAACGGTAAAACTCACACCCAGGGAACCGCATATAAAGCCAAGCAGCTTGATTAAAGTGGGTTTTTTTCGAAAGAAAATCATGGTCAAAATGACAGTCAATATTGGCCCCATGCCCAAAATCAATCCAGCATTCGAGGCGGAAGTCTTCGTCAATCCCTCAGCTAAAAAATAATGATGAAAAACTACACTTAAAAGTGCTCCTCCAAAAACGTAAAAAAGTTCACTTTTTTTAGGAAGGCGTATTAGTCCAAAGAAGAAAAGGATAATAATGACGATAAGAGAAGCAGTGAAAATTCTCATAGAAGTTATCGTTACGGGCTGCGTATGCGCAACTAAAATTTTAATAACTGAGACATTTAACCCCCATGTAATCATTATTCCGGTAAGTAAGATGTATATTTTCAAAAAACTCATTCCAAACAACCTTTCAAACTTATTTAACAATTGATATATTATACAACTTTCTCCAAATTAATAGCAAAGAGTAAATTTGAATGAAAAAAATCTGAAACTGTCAATCACTGTTTTATCGTAAAATCAGCTGAAATATCATATGAAATAGTATCGAATAAAAATAAAATTATAAATTATCAAACTTTTCTATTGTTTTTGATAGGGTTTTCATTTACAATTTCCTTATGATTTACCAAACCGGTTTAGTAAATAACTAAATCGATTTAGCTAATAAGCATAATGAAAGTGATATGATCAAATGTTTTTGTTTCCATTTGTGAATGTTCGTAAGAAGGAGGTACTGTATTGTCATCAAAATATGGTGTTTTAACGCTGGGCGACGCCATGATTACGCTAAATCCGGAAGAGACAGGACCTTTAAGATTCGTTAACCGTTTTGAGCGAAAAGTAGGAGGCGCTGAACTGAATTTTGCGATTGGCTGTGCAAGGCTAGGCTTGCGGTCAAAATGGATAAGCCGTTTAGGCAAGGATGAGTTCGGTAAAGTTATTTATAATTTTGCTCGTGGGGAAGGCGTGGACATGAGTGATGTGGCCTATGTAAATGGATATCCAACATCTCTTAACTTTAAAGAAATTCGGGAAGATGGTTCCGGAAAGACATTTTATTACCGCTATCAATCTCCCATTTTAACATTAAACCCTGGAGATATAACAGAGAAGATGTTTGAAGGGATTGATATAGTCCACCTTACTGGAGTATTTTTGGCTATAGATCCGAAAAATGTCAACATTGCCAAGAGGGTAATGGAAATTGCAAAACAAAAAAATATACCAGTTTCTTTTGATCCGAATATCCGCTTAAAGCTATGGACCATCGAGGAAGCAAGATCAGTTTACTATGATATTTTTCCATATGTTGATATTTTGCTTACAGGTTTAGAAGAAATAAGATTGATCATCGGTACTGACTCAAAAGAGTCTTTGGCGGAATTCGCAAAGGTGAATGCTATTGATCAGCTTGTCATTAAGGACGGGAAACATGGTTCAAAACTATATACCAAAAGTGAATGGCATGAAAAAGAAGCTTTCCCTGTAATACCTGTAGATACAGTTGGTGCGGGAGATGGTTATGATGCCGGTTATATTTACGGATACCTTAATGGTTTATCAATTGATGAAAGATTGGCATTCGCAAATGGTGTAGGGGCTCTTGTCACCACTGTTGCAGGGGACAATGAAGGATTACCATATTTGGATGAAGTAATGCCTTTCATACAGAATGAGGCCGTTATAGAAAGATAGATGACTGAAAGAAACGAGGGAATGAAATGGCAACAGTAACGATACAAGCCGAGGAAGCAAAACGATTAGTTATACAGCAGCTGACCAAAGTGGGTTTGAATGAAGAAACTGCCGGAAAAATTGCGGAAGTATTGGTTCATGCTGATCTCAGAAATGTAAATTCCCATGGTGTTTTGCGAACAGAGCATTATGTGAACCGTTTACAGGCAGGGGGTATAAATCCCGAAGCCCAGATTTCCTTCCAAAAGACAGGGCCCGTTACCGGTGTAGTTGATGGAGATGATGGATTTGGGCATGTGATTAGTGACGTGGCCATGGACCATGCAATCGATATGGCGAGAGAAAATGGCGTGGGCATGGTGACTGTTTTTAATAGCAGCCATTGCGGAGCGCTAAGCTATTTCGTTCAAAAAGCCGCTGATGCAAAGTTGATTGGCATCGCGATGTCACATACCGATAAAATTGTGGTCCCGTTCGGGGGAAAAACATCATTTCTTGGTACCAACCCAATCGCTTACGGAGTTCCTGCCAAAACGAAGAAACCCTATATTCTTGATATGGCAACATCCAATGTTGCATGGGGGAAAATTCTCCAGGCACGCGAAGAAGGAAAGGAAATCCCTGAAGGATGGGGTGTCGATGAAAATGGAGCTGCGGTCACGGATCCGAATAAAGTCGTTTCCCTTTCCACTTTCGGAGGCCCGAAAGGCTATGGTCTATCAGTAATTGTAGATGTGTTTTCTGGATTATTGGCCGGTGCGGCATTTGGCCCGCACATTGGGAAAATGTATGACGATCTTGATAAGAAACGAAAGCTGGGGCATTATTTTTGTGTAATTAATCCTTCATTCTTTACAGATACTGATATATTTTTAGAGCAAATGGATCAAATGATTGAAGAGCTGCAACAGGTTGAACCTGCTCCAGGGTTCGATCGCGTATATGTACCGGGTGAGATTGAACAAATCAATGAAGAAAAAAACCTGAAACAAGGTATTACGATAGCATCAAGTGTTTATGAATTTCTTACAAAGTAGGTGGGAGAAATGAAAGCGGTTCAAGTACGGAAAGCTCATGAACTTATCATACAAGAAGTGGAAAAACCACGGATTTCGAACTCGACGGATGTCCTTGTAAAAGTAAAAAGAGTCGGGATTTGTGGATCGGATATGCATATTTACCATGGTACGAATCCTCTTGCTACGCTGCCGCGAGTCGTCGGGCATGAAGTAGCGGGAGAAGTTGTGGAGATTGGACAAGGCGTCGTGGGCATAAAAGTTGGGGACCATGTTGTTATTGAGCCCATCAGTTACTGCGGGAAGTGTTACGCCTGCCGCAAAGGCCGCCAAAATGTTTGTGAAAAACTGTCCGTTTTTGGCGTACATGAAGATGGTGGTATGAGAGAATGGTTCGTCCTTCCCGAGAAACAATTACATGTTGTGGATTCAGCGTTAGCTTGGGAAGAAATAGTATTGGCTGAGCCATATACAATCGGCGCACAGGCCGTTTGGAGAGGCGAAGTGGAGGAAGGGGAAACAGTGCTTATCCAGGGAGCTGGGCCTATTGGGATTTGCATATTAAAGATGGCAAAGCTTCAAGGAGCATCAGTGATGATCACGGATTTAAGTGAGGAGCGTTTGGAATTCGCTAAAGAAAGCGGCGCCGATATCACCGTCCATGCGGGAAAAGAAGATGTTCAAAAACGAGTGGAAGAATGGACGAATGGAGAAGGTGCCAACGTCGTCATAGATGCAGTATGCTTGCCGATGACATTTAAATTGTCCATTGATGTCGTATCAACGGCGGGCCGGATTGTCGTACTCGGTTTTGATGAACGGCCTGCATCGGTTTCCCAACTGCCAATCACCAAAAAGGAAGTATCGGTTAAAGGATCTAGGTTGCAAACCAATCAGTTCCCAAAAGTAGTTAAACTTTTAAATGAAGGAAAACTCAGACAAGAAGGTTTAATAACCCATACCTTTTCGCTGGATGATATCCAGGAAGCATTTAATTTTGTGGAAAATCATCCCGAACAAGTTCGAAAAGCGATCATCGTTTTTAATTAAAGGGGGGCAGGAGTATGGACAAACATTCAATCATTCATCGAATAAAGGAAACGAAAGTTGTAGCTGTTATCCGGGGACAGGATGCAAAGGAAGCGGCACAACTGTCTAAAGCAGCTGTGGAAGGCGGTGTTCGGGCAATAGAATTGACTTATACAACACCGGGAATTGAAGAGGCTTTCAAAGAACTGCAGAATACGGATGCACTCTTAGGAGCAGGATCGGTACTTGATTCTGAAACGGCTCGACATGCGATTTTAGCTGGTGCCAATTTTATCGTCAGTCCCTATTTTGTCAATGGAGTGGCCGAACTTTGTAATCGATACGGCATTCCCTATATGCCTGGTTGCATGACAATCAAAGAAATGGCTAAGGCAATGGAAGCAGGTTGTGATGTTTTGAAGTTATTTCCGGCAAACCATTTTGAACCTTCTTTCATCAAGTCGGTTAATGGTCCACTGCCTAATGTAAGAATCATGCCAACCGGCGGAATTAATTTGGATAACATGAAGGACTGGCTGAATGCAGGTGCGGTAGCAATCGGAATCGGCAGTGACTTGAACAAAGCCTATCAAAATGGCGGCTATGAAGCAGCAGTGGAATTAAGCGGAAAATATATGCAAAAGATTGCGGAATGACGGAGGTGCATGATGAACATTACATTTAGATGGTATGGGAAAGACAATGATACCGTTACATTGGAGCACATTAAACAGATTCCTGGTGTGAAAGGGATCGTATGGGCACTACACCAAAAACCTGTTGGTGAGGTATGGGAAAAGGAAGAAATTAAAGAAGAAATCGAATATATCCAATCATTTGGTTTTCACACGGATGTTGTAGAAAGTGTAAATGTCCATGAATCGATTAAAATGGGTAACGAAGACCGCATGATATATATTGAGAAATACAAAGAGACGATCCGAAATCTCTCGGAAGCTGGAGTGAAAGTCATTTGTTATAACTTCATGCCGATTTTTGATTGGACTCGTACGGAAATGTTCCATCCTTTGGAAGATGGCTCAACTGCCCTATTTTATGAAAAGGCGAAAGTGGATACGTTAGAACCGCAAGATTTGATTCGTACGGTGACGGAAGCTTCCGATTTAACTTTACCAGGTTGGGAACCAGAAAAGATGGATCGGATTTCTGAATTATTCGAAGCTTACAAAACTGTCGACGAAGAGCAACTATGGGCCAATCTTGAAATATTCCTTAAAGAAATATTACCTGTTGCCGAGGCTTGCGGCATTAAAATGGCTATTCATCCGGATGATCCGCCATGGTCCATTTTTGGCTTGCCAAGAATCATCACCGGAGAATCGAGCTATGAAAAACTGATTTCGATTTCGGACTCACCGTCGAATGCATTTACCATGTGTACTGGATCGATGGGGGCAAACCCTGAAAATGATATGGTCCAAGTGGCTAAAAAGTATGCAAATCGTTCGCCTTTCTCCCATATTCGAAATGTGAAGATTTATGAAAATGGTGACTTTGTGGAAACATCCCATCATACCCAGGATGGATCCATCAATATACAGGGCGTCGTGGAAGAATTGAATAAGCAGAATTATACTGGTTATGTCAGACCGGATCATGGCCGCCATATTTGGGGTGAAGATTGTCGCCCAGGTTACGGTTTATATGACCGAGCATTGGGCATCATGTATTTGCTCGGATTATGGGATGCATATGAAGCTGGTAAATCAGGTGGGAAATCATGATTCCCATCCATGAAAACTTATCGAACAGGGTGGCAGTGATCACTGGGGGCAGCGGTGTTTTATGTTCGAAAATGGCTGTGGAATTGGCCCGTCATGGTGTCAGGATAGCTATATTGAACAGAACGGCCGAAAAAGGGCAAGAAGTGGTCGAACTCATTGAACAAATAGGGGGCACTGCGATATCCATAGCAGCAGACGTATTGGATAGAGCCTCATTGGAGAATGCAAGAGGAAAAATAATAGAATCGTTCGGAAGAGTGGATCTATTAATAAATGGAGCGGGAGGCAATCATCCTGATGCCATTACAGCACCAGAGAAATATGGGGAAGAAGCGGAAGGGAAATCCTTTTTTGATTTAGATGAAAATGGTTTCTCCCAGGTTTTTGCCAGTAATTTCACTGGTACATTTTTGGCCAGTCAGGTTTTTGGGAAAGAGTTATTGCAAGTGGAAGCACCAATTATCGTAAATGTATCATCCATGAGTGCCTACGCTCCGATGACTAAAGTGCCTGCATACAGTGCGGCCAAAGCTTCGATAAATAATTTTACGATGTGGATGGCTGTACATTTTGCCGAAGCAGGTTTACGGGTGAATGCCATTGCTCCAGGATTCTTTTTGACGAAGCAAAATCGGGATCTTCTGCTTAATGAAGATGGCAGTCTGACAGCAAGGTCTAATAAAATCATTACTTCAACACCCATGAAGCGTTTTGGGCAGCCTGAAGACTTACTTGGAACGTTGCTTTGGCTCGTTGATGAATCCTACTCGGGCTTTGTCACAGGAATTACGGTACCGGTCGATGGTGGTTTCATGGCATACTCCGGTGTCTGAATTCAGCTCCTATAAAAAGGCAAACAAGTTAACGTGATTAAATTAGTTCCATGGTATGGGGAAATTGACTTTTTTACTGCATCGGAAGGTGATTGTAAAGCTTTACTTATTATAATAGAATATTCCTTATATATTGAAATCACACGACAGGGATGAATGAAATGAAAACCATTACAATTACTGATGTCGCCAATCACGCGAAAGTATCAAAAAGCACAGTTTCCCAATACCTGAACAAACGCTATGAATATATGAGTGAAAAAACCAGGAAAAAAATTGAAGAAACAATCGAAGAGTTAAACTATCAGCCTAATATAATAGCGCGCAGTTTAAAACAAAAGTCCACTTTTACCGTTGGGGTGGTGGTGGCCAATATCCTTCATACGTTTTCAACGCAAGTTATTAGAGCGATAGAAAACTACTTTTATGAACAAGGGTTCCATATTATCGTATGCAATGCGGATGACAATCCTGAAAAGGAAAAGAATTATATTGAAATGCTAAGAGCTAAACAAGTGGATGGGATCATCATTTTCCCCACAGGGGACAATCTTGATTTATATCAACGTATGAAGAGTGATCAATTCCCGATTGTATTCATGGATAGGACAATCCAAGAATTGAATATTGCTACAGTCATGCTCGATAATCACCTTGCTTCCAAGTTAGCGATCGATCGGTTTATTGAAAAGGGTTTTGAAAACATTGCAATCATAACCACTTCAATAATACGCGATATCAGCCCTCGAATCGAACGGATCCAAGGGTATAAGGATTCACTCGCGTCACATGGGATACCAGTCAATTCTGATTATATAAAAACCGTGAATGCAGATGAAATTCCGCTTGCACTTTCAGAATTTTTCGAATTGGAAAAGCCGCCTCAAGCCATATTGGCAGGAAATGATATCGTACTTAATGAAGTATTGCGTTATATGAAACTGCATGAAATCCATATACCTGATGACATAGCGGTCATAGGCATCGATGATGTACCGTATGCCAGTTTCTATACACCGACCATCACAACGGTTAATCAGCCAGCCATTGAAATGGCAAACTTGGCAGCGGAGTTACTGCTTAGTCAAATCAATAAATCAGGAAAAGAGGATACAAGTGTCCATCGCTTGAAACCGACTTTGCTTTCAAGGAATTCTTGCTAGATTCGGTATAAGAATTCCTGTGAAAAAGAAAGCGCTTTTTTTACGGGGATTCTAAACCGATTTAGTTTTTGAGTCATATAGGTTTTACTCTTGGTTATTAAATGGAAACGTTTCCAAAAATGCTGCTGCATTTACAGAAATGTATAGGGGGGTTCTTTATGTTTTCAAATGGTAGAGGAATGGTTATCGTTTTCTTGTTCTTGGCAGGGGTAATAAATTATCTGGACCGATCTGCACTGTCCATTGCAGCTCCGTTCATCCAAGATGATTTATCTTTAACAGCCACGCAGATGGGAATTATTTTTAGTAGCTTTTCCGTTGGTTATGCCGTATTTAACTTCCTTGGAGGCATGGCGTCCGATAAATGGGGAGCAAAGCTTACGCTTTTCGTGGCGATGATCGTTTGGTCTTTATTCAGTGGTGCGCTTGTACTTGCTGTCGGTTTTGCCAGTATGATCGTCATCCGCATCCTGTTTGGGATGGGCGAAGGCCCTCTTTCGGCAACCATCAATAAAATGGTGAATAACTGGTTCCCGTCAAATCAACGGGCCTCTGTCGTTGGTTTGACGAATAGCGGGACTCCGCTTGGTGGCGCAATCGCAGGTCCTATAGTTGGATTCATAGCCATCTCATATGGATGGAGAGTTTCTTTCATTGCCATAATGATAATTGGTCTTATATGGGCGATTTGCTGGTGGAAGTTCGTTAAAGAAAAACCAGAAGAGTCAAAAGAACAGAAACATACAGGAAAATCTTATGTAGCGGCAACATCTGAAGGAAAGGTGAAATTCACCTTCTATTTAAAACAAAAAACGGTTTTATTTACAGCTCTAGCCTTTTTCTCCTACAACTATATTCTCTTCTTTTTCTTAACTTGGTTCCCAAGCTATTTGGTGGATGCACGCGGCCTAAGTGTGGAAAATATGAGTATCATTACAGTGATTCCTTGGATTTTTGGATTCATCGGACTTGCTTTGGGTGGATTCGTGTCGGATTTCTTCTTTAAAAAATTCGCACAAAAAGGTGTTTTATTCTCACGTAAACTCGTGCTAGTAACATGCTTGTTCTTATCGGCAGTATGTATCGGTTTTGCTGGACTTGTGTCCACAACGGTCAGTGCAGTAACGCTTGTCGCACTTTCCGTCTTCTTCCTATATTTGACTGGTGCCATTTACTGGGCAATCGTCAACGATGTCGTAGACCCTGGTAATGTTGGATCTGTTGGAGGTTTTATGCATTTCTTGGCAAATACAGCAGGAATCATCGGACCGACGTTAACAGGATACATTGTCGATACCTCAGGCACATACACAGTTGCATTCTTGCTTGCTGGTGGATTGGCCATCGTTGCATCGCTTGCAGTCATCCGTTTTGTACGACCGATAGTAAAGCCTGTGTAAGAGATTGTTAGAATGGAAGTGTCCCCCAAAGAAATATCAAGGGGGGACACTTCCATTTTTAATGAATTATAATTGTTTATTAGGCATGCCTAGCGGATCCTATTTTCTTTTCGAAATGTAGCTGGTGTCTTTTCATTGTACTTCTTAAAGGTACGATAAAATTGTGGCATGCTTTCAAAACCACACATTTCGGCAATATGGGCAATGGTGTAATTCGTTTCCAGTAAAAGTTCCTTTCCCTTGATGATTCTTTTCGTGTTTAGATACACGACTAACCCAATTCCAGTCGTTTCCTTAAAAACCCTGCTAAAATGAGCGGGACTGACCAATGCTTTTTGTGCAAGTATCGTCAGCGTCAATGGTTCATCCATATGTTCATTAATATAGATTAAAATATCTTTCATCCATTCTGAACTATAGCTCTTGCCCTCGGATAATTCTTGTTTGCCATTTATCCGGATACGGTATAAATCAAGTATGATCTGATGAACGATCAGCAAACAAGCATGCCTCGAGCCCATCGATCGGCTATTCGTTTCTTGCAGGATGAGTTCTAGCTGTTCTTCCATCTTTACTTGTTTCTTTTGCGGCAATGATATTTTATAATTCTTACTCTTTTTTGTCAGATCAAACAAATGTAAATATGAAAAAGAATCATCAACCACATCTTTATATATTAATGTGGGACTGAAAAAGATAATGGTGGAGGTAACAGGGTCGTCCTTATTCGGTAATGCCCTATGAATGGTATTATTCGGGATCAGGAATACATCCCCTTGCTGCATATCATAAAATACATCACCGATAAAAAAGGTCCCTTTACCGTTATAAACATAAACAATTTCATAATGGTCATGCATATGATCGGACAATTCATTCTGGGGACTTTTCGTATCTTGATAGACAAAAGAAAATGGGAAGAGTAAATCATGATTTAATGCATTATGGATTTTTTTCATTTGTTCATCTCCTGAAAGTATAATACAACAAAAATGAGTATATTTATAGCAAAATACGCAATTAATATTTCAAAAATTGATGTTAAAATTAATAGAAGATTTGAAAATTAAAAAAATTCAAGGGAAAAATGAAAGGGCTTTCGGAATGGATTGACGTTACCTTTAGAACTTCTTCACTCATGATAAGGAGGGAACAAAATGAATAAATTTGTTCAATTGCATTCAAACGATGATGTTGTTATTTCCTTGGAGGGGATTCAGAAAGGACAGAGCCTCAAGATTCAAACAAAAGATAGGGGAATGATCCATATCAGGGCACGTGATGACATTCCTAAAGGGCATAAAATGTTAGTGAATCCGGTTAAGCGAGGGGAGGACGTAATCAAATTTGGCTATTCGATTGGAAAAGCTAAAGAAGATCTCTCCATTGGAGATTGGATTCACACACACAATCTGACATCCGGTTTGCATGGCATATTAGATTATTCCTATCAACCTAGCAGACAAAATACAAAAGGACCCAGTCAAAATCATACCTTCCAAGGATATATCCGTGAAAATGGGGAAGTGGGTATCCGGAATGAAATCTGGATCATCAACACAGTTGGTTGCATCAATAAAACATGTGAACTTCTCGCTAAAATGGGAAATGAGCAGTTTAAAGATCGACAAATTGATGGGGTTCATCACTTTTCCCACCCCTACGGTTGTTCTCAATTGGGAGACGATTTGACCCATACACAGAAACTATTGGCAGCCTTGGTTCAACATCCAAATGCAGCAGGGGTTTTAGTAGTTGGATTAGGATGTGAGAACAATCAAATCGAAGCATTCAAAGAAGTCATAGGCGAATTTCCTCCAAGTCGGGTTAAATTTTTAAAAGCCCAGGAGGTTCAAGATGAATTGGAGAGCGGCTTACGCTTAATGGGTGAACTAGTGGAATATGCGGAAGGGTTCATACGCCAGACCGTACCTGTTTCAAAGTTGAAAATAGGCTTGAAGTGCGGGGGTTCAGATGGTTTTTCAGGCATTACCGCTAATCCATTGGTTGGTGCTGTTTCCGACTTATTAGTGGAAAATGGCGGGACCACGATATTGACAGAGGTTCCTGAGATGTTTGGAGCGGAAACGATATTGATGAACAGGGCAAGGGATGAAGAAACCTTTAAGAAAATCGTTGGCCTTATTAATGATTTCAAACAGTACTTCATTCGCCATGATCAAGAAATTTATGAAAACCCTTCACCTGGAAACAAGGAAGGCGGCATAAGTACACTGGAGGAAAAATCACTTGGATGTACGCAAAAAGGGGGCCATGCCACTGTAGTGGATGTAAGTCCATATGGAGAACGAGTGGTGAAGCATGGTTTGAATTTGATCAATTCCCCTGGAAATGATCTGATTTCGGTGACGGCTTTGGCAGCAGCCGGCGCACATATCGTTCTATTCACTACGGGAAGAGGAACACCATTCGGCGGACCGGTGCCAACTGTAAAAATAGCTACGAATTCAGAATTAGCCAATCGTAAAAAGCATTGGATTGATTATAATGCCGGACGGTTGATTGAAGGTCAAAAGATCGATGAATTAAATGACGAGTTATTCCATTACATTCTTGAGCTTTCATCCGGTAAAAAGAAAACGAATAATGAAAAATTCGGATATAGGGAGATAAGCATCTTTAAAGAAGGTGTCATTCTCTAATAGTACACGGTTTATATTAAGCTATAAAAAAAGGAGTGTTATTCAGTGAAAAGTATCGTTTGTGAACAACCTTTTGAATTTAAGATGATCGAATCGGAAAAACCTATTCCAAACTCAGGGGAAGCTTTGATTCGTGTGCGACGCATAGGTATATGCGGTACGGATATCCATGCCTATGGAGGTAATCAGCCCTTTTTTAGCTATCCTCGAATACTTGGCCATGAATTATCCGGTTTAATTGAGTCCATACCGGAAAATGAATCAGGGCTTAGTGTCGGGGATCAGGTATCGATCATCCCCTATATGGAATGTGGAAAATGCCTGGCTTGCAGAAGTGGAAAAACGAACTGTTGTACGGATATGAAAGTGTTGGGTGTACATGCTGAAGGAGGCATGAGTGAGTGGATTACGGTTCCTTATAATCATTTGGTGAAAACAGAAGGTCTCACACTTGATCAATCCGCAATGATAGAGCCTTTAAGTATCGGAGCTCACGCAGTCAGGCGCGCCGCTATTCATAAAGGGGAATTTGCACTAGTAATAGGTGCTGGTCCCATTGGTTTGGGAGTCATGGCATTAGCTAAAGAACAGGGTGCGAAGGTGATCGCAATGGATGTAAATGATGAACGCCTTGCGTTTGCTGGAAAATGGGCAAATGCCGATTATACTATAAACGTTATGGAGAATCCAATGGAGAAATTGGCCCAATTGACGAATGGAGATATGCCAAGCGTGGTATTTGATGCTACAGGTAATGCTAATTCAATGATGGAGTCATTTAAATATCCTGCTCACGGGGGAAGATTGATTTATGTAGGTTTAGTTAAAGCGGATATTACCTTCAATGATCCTGAATTCCACAGTAAAGAGCTTACATTGATGGGAAGCCGTAATGCAACAAAGGAAGACTTTGATTTTGTCGTGAATACGCTGAAGAATGACAAGCTGGATATGAGCCAGTATATTACACACCGCACACATATGGATGAAATGATCAATCAATTCGAAGGGTGGTTAACTCCTGAAGCTAAAGTGATCAAGGCGATTGTCGAAATATAAGCATTAGGTATGCTGTTAGTTCGCACTCTGAATTGGATATTTCAATAAGAAAGGAGTTCTTTTATCATTGAACATAAATAAAAGTCAACTAAAGCGTTTGCGTAAAGATACAAAAGCTGTCCAATCCTCACTTAAGATGGATTTCCCCATAAAAGTATTGCAGATTGGTGAGGGGAATTTTCTTCGGGGCTTCTTTGATTGGATGATTCATGAGTGTAATAAACAAGGTCATTTCAAGGGAAGCATTGCAGTTACCCAGCCTCGGCCTGCCGGTAAAGGGAAAATTGAAGAAGTGAAGCGGCAAGATGGACTGTATACATTAATGTTACGTGGTTTTCACCAAGGGGAGAAAGTGGAAAGTACAGAGATCATTTCCGTTTTTTCGAAGGCAATTGATCCATATGAAGAATGGATGGAATTTTTAGCACTATCAGAAAATCCTGAATTGGAATTTGTAGTTTCCAACACGACTGAAGCAGGAATCAAATATCAGCCGATACCTTTGGAAGAAGGAAAGCCGATGGAATCTTTTCCAGGAAAACTGACTGCTTTTTTGTATCACCGTTATCTGCATTTCAATGGAGATGCGAAAAAAGGATTGATCATGCTTCCATGTGAGCTTTTAGAGAGAAATGGTGATTCATTGAAGCAATGTGTTCTTAAGCATGGCAGGGATTGGGATTTACCCAAGTCATTCATTGAGTGGGTGGACCGCGACAATCTCTTCCTAAACTCGCTTGTAGACCGAATCGTTACAGGGTTCCCAGCCAATGAGTCAGAAAAACTATTTGCGGCATGGGGATATAAGGATACTCTGCTAAATACGGCAGAACCCTACCATTTATGGGCTATTGAAGGTGACCCTAGTATTGATCAACGTCTTCCTTTACAAAAATCCGGATTGAATGTGCGTTGGGTAAAAGATTTAACGCCTTATCAAATGAGGAAGGTACGGATACTTAATGGTTCACATACCTTGTTGGCTCCTTTAGGGATTTTATCTGGATTGGAAGAAGTGAAACAGGCAATCGATCATCCGGAATTCAACCAATTTCTGAGCAATGCCATCGAAAAGGAAATAATTCCTTCATTACCCTTTGATCAAAATGAGATGAAGCTATATGGGGAAAGTGTTCTTGAGCGATTTAAGAATCCTTTTGTACATCACCTCCTGACCGATATTTCGTTGAATAGCATTTCTAAGTTCAAAGTTCGTCTCCTGCCTACATTAGAGGAATATCAAAGGTCGAAAGGCACGCTGCCCGACTGTATCGTAAGAGGATTTTCGGGCATGATCCGATTTTATAGGGTTAATGAAATGAAGGGGACTTATCTTGGTAAAAGCTTTGCGGGTAAAGATTATGTCGTTAGAGACGATATAAAGACAATTGAATTTTTCAGTGAACAATGGCTTAGTTATGAGAGGGGGCAAATCCCGCTTAGACAATTGATAGAGGCGACCTTAAGTAATCAATATCTATGGGGGAAGGATTTGAGCGGTATCCCGAACCTAGGAAACGAATTATGCCAATATCTAGAAGGGATGATCGACTGAAATTAGCCTTTGAAAGGATTTTAGTAAAATTAATTTCATGAATATTCTCCCTATCTCGTATTTTTTTCTTTATTTTATTTGTATTTTTGGTATACTGGATTAGTGATATTTTTTCTTGTTAGTTTCCTAATGAAAAGATATTAAAAGAATTACATATTCTTATATTCCCGTGAAGGGGAGTAGCGTCAGGGATAACCTGAAATAAAGTCGTCATTACGTGGGAATCCCACCGGCTTTATTGGCCTAATTCATTTAGTGCTTAGCGAGACCTTTGCCATATTTGGCAGAGGTCTCTTTATTTTTGTGAAAAAGGAGGAAATTGTGTTGGATTTTTTAACAGGTGAATTCATTTCAGGACTTTTAGCGATCATTATGATAGATTTAGTTCTAGCCGGTGATAATGCAATCCTTATTGGATTGGCTGCAAGAAAGCTTCCGAAAGAACAGCAAAAAAAGGTGATAATTTGGGGAGCGGTCGGGGCAATAGTGATAAGGATCATCGCAACGCTGTTGGTTGTTTGGCTATTAGAGGTGCCAGGACTGCATTTAATAGGGGGATTACTTCTTGTATGGATTGCTTATAAGCTCCTTATCGATGAAGAAGAACATGATGTGAAGCCTGCAGACTCGATGTGGGCTGCTATAAAAACCATCATTATTGCAGATGCATTGATGGGATTGGACAATGTCCTAGCTGTTGCAGGTGCTTCTCATGGTAACTTCACTTTAGTGGTAATCGGTTTACTTGTATCAATTCCAGTAGTGATGTATGGAAGCACTTTGATCCTGAAACTGATCGAACGCTTCCCATTCATCATAATAATTGGTGCGGGAATACTAGGCTGGACAGCTGCTAAAATGATCGTAGCTGAACCTTTCATGCACGACTACTTTGCAAATCCATTCATTAAATATGGATTTGAAGCGATAGTGGTTATTGGAATCCTGTTTGCCGGGATTTCAAGACAGAAAAATATCGAAAAAGAAAAAGCAAACAGAGATAAAATGCAAATTGAACGTAATGGATGATGGATATAAAGAGACCTTTCGAAAATGAAAGGTCTCTTTTTTTGTTTAAGCCCTATAAGTTACAAAACAAGAAAGGTATACCAAAGCCCGTACTTTGGTATACCTTTTTGCGAATTTTTAAGCAAGCGATAACATGCATTTCAATAACGGTATTTGAGCTAAATGATCATATGGAGCGTTCACTCTGTTATTTTAGTTTAAGTTAATCCATACACTTTTGACTTCCGTATAATTATCCAAAGCATAACTGCCCATTTCCCGACCGATTCCACTTTGTTTATAACCGCCAAATGGAGAAGCTGCATCAAAAGCGTTATAGCAGTTTACCCAAACTGTTCCGGCTTTTAATTCATTAGCCACATAATGGGCTTTTTTTACATCTTGTGTCCATAAACCTGCAGCCAATCCATATTCTGAGTTATTTGCCCGGTTTATCACATCATCCAAATCATCAAAAGGCATGGCAGCTACAACTGGACCGAAGATTTCTTCTTTAGCGATTGTCATTTCATCTTCAACGCCAGCAAAAATTGTAGGTGTTACAAAATAACCCTCTCCTTGTCCGTAATTGCCCCCGGTAACCACTTCAGCTCCTTCAGACTTTCCTTTTTCAATATAACTGCCCACTCGTTCCAATTGTTCACCGGAAACCAAAGGTCCTATCTGGGTAGTTGGATCAAGACCTGCCCCCTGTTTAATGTTTTTTGCATGGGACACTAAATCAGCCACCACGTTGTCATAGGATTTCTTTTGAATATACAGGCGTGAACCGGCACAGCATACTTGTCCTTGATTAAACATGATGCCCATTAAAGCACCAGGAATGGCTTTACTCATATCTGCATCCGGTAGAATGATATTAGGTGATTTCCCGCCTAATTCCAACGAGATTTTTTTCACGGTTCCAGAAGCTTGGCGCATGATCATTTTTCCTACCGAGGTTGAACCTGTAAAGGCAATTTTATCGACTTCTGGATGGTCTACAAGCGGTGACCCTGCTGTTTCACCAAATCCAGGTATGACATTGAGAACGCCAGGAGGAAAACCTGCTTCAAGCGCCAACTGTCCTAAATATAAGGCTGAAAGCGGCGTTTGCTCCGCTGGTTTTAAAACGATCGTGCATCCGGTGGCAAGGGCTGCACCTAATTTCCATGCGGCCATAAGTAGAGGGAAATTCCAAGGGATGATCTGTCCTACCACTCCAACCGCTTCATGACGGGTATAATTGAAGTAATTCCCAGCAACAGGTATGGTTTGTCCTACTATCTTAGTGGTCCATCCCGCATAATAACGGAAGTGATCGATTGCAAGGGGGACATCGGCATTAGTGGTTTCGCCAATTGGCTTGCCATTATCCAGGGTATCCAATTGCGCTAACGCCTCTTTATGTTCCTCCATGAGGTCCGCTAATTTATAAATGAGGCGACTGCGTTCCGATGCACTCATTTTTTTCCAAGGACCATTGTCGAAAGCCGTACGGGCTGCTTTGACTGCTTTATCTACATCTTCCGGACCTGCTTCACTCACAACCGCTAAAACCTTGCCGTTTGAAGGATCGAGAGTCTCAAAGGTTTTTCCTGAAGCAGCTTCCACCAACTCCCCATTTATCAAAAGCTTTTTAGTGCCCTTCAAGAATTCTTGCACACGTGGATTGAGTTTAATAGTTTGTTCCATGTATAATACCCCTTTTCAATTGGATTATAAGTTCGATATCTTTTGGACAATGGCTCTAAGTAAAAGGATCAGGCATACTATTATGTTTTTTATCCAATTCCCTTTGGCAGACTTGCAGCAATTCTGACTATCTTGATTTCTTTCTTTCCCCCCTTTATCAAAAGGAATCAATATCTCGACATGTAATTATGCAAGACTGATGCCATAACAAAAAACCGATGAAATCAGTTAATAAGGTGGTGGAGGGAAAAGGGAAGGTGCCTTACTGTTCCATATTGGAACAGGCAGGTGTTCCAATATGGAACAAAAAAGTTTAGTAGTTCACATATGCTTGTTTTCATTTTGGTGGATATCTGAATTTTCTGTTATAATTAAATTGAAGGAACGAACCCTAAAAAAAGAAGCCGATTTACTTGATTATACATACGGGAGGATTATTCAATGTCTGTTAATATAAGCGCGGATAAAGGAACCATACCGGCATTTATTCAAGAATCATGGCAGCGGTGCATTTCGAAGGGACTTCAGCCAAGCATGATGGATAAGGAAGATATGCTTGGTGCTTTTGAGCTGGCCGAATACCACGATCGATATGCAGAACTCCTGTACCATTCTTCTCCCATTTTAGAAGAAGTTTATCATTCGATTAATGGTTTGGAGTCCATTTTATTACTTGCTGCTCCTGAAGGATATATCATCGAAACAGTTGGGGATCCAGCTTTCATCCGCCATGCAGATAATGTTTCCTTAAGAAAAGGGGCCAATTGGCTAGAAGAATCAAAAGGAACAAATGCAATAGGAACAGCCATAGTGGAGAAGAACCCTGTATTGATTCATGGCAGTCAACACTTTCATCAGGATAACCATTTCCTTACTTGTGCCGCATCGCCCATTTATCACCCTGATGGGCACCTGCTTGGAGTTTTGAACTTAAGCAGTCATCAACAGAATTATCATCCTTTTTCCATTAGCTTAGTTCAGAGGGTGGCTGATAGCATCAAACAAGCACTCTTGTTGTCCCATACACAAAAAAGGGAGAAAAACCTTTATTTTATATATGACTCATACCCTGATCCGTTAATTACCCTTGATAAAGAGGGGAAAGTTACAGATCTCAATTCAGCGGCGTCACATGTTATCGGCACATTGGAAAAACAGGTATCGAATATTGTATCAGGAACAGACCCACTTGTTCTAGAGCGGAGGGTTTCGATTAAAGACCAGGAATTCTTGGTTCAAACCCTTGGCAAAAATATGGAACATCAATCATCCGTGACCGTACGGTTAAAAAAACAGAAATTGATTGATGGATTAACAACCAATCGTTATCAATTTACCGATATAATAAGTAATGATCCGCAAATGAATCAAACCATATCCATTGCTAAAAGAGCTTCAGCGCTTGATATCAGCCTGCTAATCACTGGAGAAAGCGGAACGGGAAAAGAACTGTTCGCCCAATCCATTCATGGGTATAGCTTAAGAAGTGATAAGCCTTTCATCGCCGTCAATTGCAGCGCAATTCCTGAAAACTTATTGGAAAGTGAGTTATTTGGGTATGAAAAGGGTGCCTTTACTGGAGCAAAAAGCGGCGGGCATAAGGGGAAGTTCGAAGCTGCAGATGGAGGAACCCTGTTTTTGGATGAAATCGGGGACATGCCGCTTCAAGCTCAAGCGTCTCTGCTCCGTGTGCTTCAGGAACGAAGTGTGACGCGTGTCGGCGGACATGCTTCCATTCCAATCGATGTCAGGGTCATTGCTGCCACCAATAAAGACTTACAAAAAGAAATGGAAGCTGGAGAATTCCGTGCAGATTTATTTTTCCGCCTTTGTGGATTATCTTTAAAACTTCCAAATCTGAGGAGTCGTAAAGATTTATTGCTCTTAGCAGAATACATTTTAGCGGATTTACCTTATAAGAGCGAATATACCGAACTAACAGTCGAAGCTAAAACATTCATTTTGGAATATTCGTGGCCAGGAAATTTCCGTGAATTGCAAAACGTTCTCGGACAGGCTGCATTCCTAGCTGATAAGGGCCCGATTACAAGGGACATGCTTGTGGCACTTTGTCCTGTTTCTTCCATTACAAATGAGGAAGGGGCAATTGCCGATCGAGAACCAAGAAACTTTCAAGAACAAGAAACCCAGCTTATCAGAAATGCATTGGAACGAACAGGTGGAAATATCAGTAACGCCGCGAAACAACTCGACATCGGCCGAAATACGCTTTATAGAAAAATGAAAAAATATGGAATCAACTTTCAAAAGTAAGAGTTCCTTAGTATATAAAAAAACATGTATGATAATTTTTCTTTTAAAATCTCTCAGATTCCCGACCTGATTTGGTCGGTTCTTGTTATTGCAAGTAACTATATGCGAACATGCATACCTTGTCTCCTTATAAGCTACATTTCACTACTATAAATAATGAAGTGCAGGAAATCAAAATCTCATATAGAATGATGTTATTGATATAGTATCTAAATTTCCGTAAGGGGATGTGTGGTCAATAGTATGAAGTTGTCATCTGAACATAAGAAGTATAAATTTGTATTGATTCAATATTTGGAAGAAAAAGAATCTGAGTTTTTAAATGAATGGAACGAGACTATTAAGATCAATGAAATAGATCCCTACAAAGAAAAGATTAAAGAAAATGGTTATGGAATGTACTCACTGGTGATCCAAACGTTCAAGGAAGTACTGTCTGAAGATGTGCTGATTAAATTGGCTTACCAGGTTGCAAAAGAACGTCTTGAAGCGAATATCAACATTGGGGATTTTCTATATAATATCAATTTGGGGAGAAATATCATAATCAGAAATCTTTTTGGGGCAAATATCCCGATTAATTATATGCAGAAATTCATTAATGACATCAACTTGCACTTTGATACGTTCAGCTACCATGCAGTAACGAGATATACGAATCTTACAAATGAAGTGATTGAGGAAAAAAAGTCTTATATAAGTGAAAACCACAAAGATAAATTAGCGGTATTGGGCCAGATATCATCAAGCTTTGTACATGAATTCCGAAATCCTCTTACAGCTATCATGGGGTTCAATAAATTACTGAAGAGGGAGAACCCGGATTTGAAATATTTGGATATCATTGATTATGAGTTAAATCAGTTGAATTTCAGGATAACCCAATTCCTCCATACCTCTAAATCAGATTTTAATGAGGAACAAAGAGAGGAAATTTCAGTGTTAAAGCTAATTGAAGAAATACAAGAACTGACTTATGCAAATATTGTGGATGCCAGTGTTAATGTGGAAATAGATATTTATCCAAACTTCGTCATGACAGCGAGCAAGGATGGGTTAAAACAAGTGTTCTTGAATCTTTTTATAAATTCGATTGATGCCTTAAAAGATAAGGAACATCCAAGAATTTTGAGGATAAACTCTTTAATCGAGGCGAATGAGAGAATAATTAGAATTTCAAATAATGGACCGGCCATTGCCAGTGAATTGATTGAATCTATTTTTGAACCCTTTGTCACGACGAAAGAGTTAGGAACGGGAATTGGGTTATACGTATGTAAAAAGATCATTGAAAGTAATGATGGATATATGAATTGTGTCTCCAATGAAAATTTAACCACATTCAGCATCCATTTCCCTAAAGTCCAGAATGAGCTTATAAGGGTTTAATACATATCATATAGTGACTTTTCATATAACAATATAGTATACATATCGTTATTTTTAGAAGCATGTACAGATTTTTGATTAATAGGAAAGGCCGTTTCGGATCTGCCGGTATTTTACATAAAACCATTCAATGAAAATAAATATTTTTGGAAGATGCAAAATCATAATTTGGTTTTTGGCATCTTCTTTTTATCTCTGTTATTTTTCGGTATATAACGGTGTCGAAATCTAAAAAAAATCAGTTAAATTGTCATTTTTTAATTCAATTGTGAATCAAAAAGGGTCAATAATTAATATATGAATCAAAAAATGCATTTATGATGCAACAATGAATCGTTTTGGATTTATAAAAGCGTTAAACCCTAATTAAATAACTATCCTTTTTTTGGCATGGATATTGCTTTTATTTTTATATAGGTAAGAAATTTTAGTGAGGGAGGGTGCTTATAACAAAGAAGAGTGAGGAAAGAAAGAATAAGAGCTGGTTTTTTTACATAAAAGGACTTCACTCAACAAAAAGCGAAAGTGAAAAATCAACAACCATTGTACTTTCCGTGTAATTCATTGAGGGGCTGATGGTAGTAAAGAGAGAGTATAAATAGAAATGCATTACCGGTCAATAGAATATACGACGCGCAATATACATATAACGATTGTGAATTTGGCCTCATTAAAACTAATGATGAAACGAGGATAGGACTGTAAACATTGTTTTTTTGAATGAAAGATTTCTACTAGGGTACCCATGAGCAGTGGTTTACTGCTTACAAAACGGTAAATTGACAGTTTTAAAGGATGGTGACAATAGTGGCACTTCAAACAAATGAATTGAAACATGGTCTCAAGACCAGGCATGTCACAATGATTTCTATTGGCGGGGTAATTGGGGCAGGACTATTTATCGGAAGCGGAACCATAATTGATTCAGCAGGACCTGGTGCGATTTTATCGTATATAATCGCAGGATTGATGATCGTGCTTATAATGCGTATGCTGGGTGAAATGGCTGTTGTAAATCCTGATAGCGGATCCTTCTCAACATATGCACATCAAGCATTCGGTCCTTGGGCCGGGTACACGATCGGCTGGCTATACTGGTTCAACTGGGTTATCATCATTGCTATTGAAACTACGTTATTGGGAACTATGATTCATGATTGGTTTCCTGGTATACCTATGTGGGCTGCCAGTCTATCATTCCCTATATTAATGACGATTACGAATATCTATTCAGTCAAAGCTTATGGGGAATTTGAATACTGGTTAGCTTTCATGAAAGTGGCTGCCATTGTAATATTCCTCTTCCTTGGTGCCGCCATGATTTTTGGATTGGTTCCGGGATTTGATTCACCAGGCCTTTCAAACATTACTGGAGAGGGAGGATTTTTACCAAAAGGTTTTCTGCCTGTCCTTCTTAGTGTGATATTCATCACTTTCTCTTTATCGGGAAGTGAGGTAGCTGCCATTGCTGCAGGAGAGTCTGAAAACCCTGAAAAGAACATTATTAGAGCCATAAACAGTGTCGTATGGCGTCTTCTTCTTTTCTTTGTTGGTTCAGTGACTGTGTTGGTTCTCGTAATCCCCCAAGGTGCTGAAGATTTACTGAAAACCCCCTATGCCAGCGTATTTGACATGGCAGGCCTGCCGGCAGCGGGTCAAATCATGAATATCGTTATCTTCACTTCATTGCTTTCTGTTTTGAATTCTGGCCTATATACAAGCTCTCGTATGTTATATTCTTTATCAAAAAAAGGTGATGCACCGAAAATCCTTTCCCGAGTGAATAAGCGGGGAATCCCGATTTGGGCGTTAATGGCAAGTGTTTTCTTTGCTTATGTGTTCACGACATTTAAATTTGTTTCCCCTGATAAATTGTTTGCTTTTCTCGCAAACAGCTCGGGAGGAGTCACGATGATCATGTATATCTTTATCGCCTTTTCTCATCTATATTTACGGAAAAAGACGGAAAAAGAAAATCCCGGGACACTTAAAGTGAAAATGTGGCTATTCCCTTATTTAACCTATGCGACCATTGCTGTCTTATTTATTATATTCGTTGCTCAGGCGTTTATTGATTCCATGAGATTGCAATTCTTTCTTACAACCCTTCTCACGATTCTAGTTATTGGGTCATACTTTCTGTTTTATCATAAGAAAAACGTAATTGCTGCTGAACAAAAAGAAAAACTAAAAAATATCCACGTTAAGGAAGGGTGAGGAATGTAGTCGTTTTGTCCGATTATAGAGAAAAAAGATTGACTATTCTAATAAAAGACTCCCTTTAGTGGGCAGCTCCGTTTGTCGACTATAGGGGTTTCGAAATAGTCTCTTCCCAACAAACCATGATTTTAAAAGAAGACTAAGTTATCCTTCATGTTTTTTACTTTTTTTCGGGGTTTGTACACTTTGGACGTTGATTTCCACTCAAGGCACTCGCTTTCCTCGGGCGGTCCCGGGAGCCTCAGCGGCGCTCTTTGCGCCTGTGTGGTCTCCCTTGGACGCGCTTTTCCCGCAGGAGTCTCGAACACCCGCTCCAATCAACTGGATTGTTTATTAAGAAAAAACTGTAGGTTGGTCTCATCCTGAACCATGTTAAAGACTATTTTTACTTCATGGTTTTTACTGTTTTATGAAACCATCCTCACTTGATAGAAGGAATTTGCAACAATCCTGCCGAATAACTGGCTTGCCGAAATCCTACAGGCGCCTGCTTTGATGAGGCTTGGTGGAAAGGGAGCGGATTTCTGAAATCAACTGGAACTTTTTTTAAATATAAAATTGCAGGCAAAGGCTCTTTTGAATTTGTCTACAGCCTGGGCTGCCCTTAGTGGGCAGTTTTTTTTCTGGTTCCAAAAATGATTGCATTCATTTCATGAGGGCGTTTATGTATGATCGTAACCATGACTGCCACCCCCTCTGATCTATTATGATATTCATTCATTTGCAACTTTGAAATCCTTTGCTAGAATATAATCTATAGAAAAGATTAGGAGTGGTGACTGTGGCTGAAACTCCAGCTGAAGGTTTGATTCATTATATTGCACCAAAAGGAGAGTATATCCCTTTTTTAGATGATACGGACTATATCGCTAAAGGATTGGAATGGAAATTATTCACTGCCCGTTCGGTTAAAAGAGAACTATTATATAAAAGCGGAAGTTTTCAAGCAAAAGTCAAATTGGCAGGTTATGAACAATATGGCAACGGACTTGACACTGTAGTCGTTCAATTTGAAAATGGTAAGCTTAGCTGCATTAACCCTTCCTATTTAAAGGAAATGCAAAGCTCCAGTTTCGGAAAAGAACTGTTGAGTGGCCCGGTTTCCGAAACAGCTGCAGTTTCAAGTGAAACTGAGCAGGTGGATGAAGCACCAATTACGGAAAACGCCGATCAGCCAAGTGAAGAACCAAAAAAGGCAAAAACCAAAACTAAAAAAACAGCAAAACCTAAGCTGGACTTGCCTGGGGAAAAAGTGCATTTCACCGCGACCGTCAAGGAGTTCGCGGAAAAAATGAACCATTTCACTGGTGAAGAAGATGAAGTCATACTCTTGGAGAATGTCAAAGTGACAACGGAGCCTGAATTGACTATCGGCGATGCTTGGTGTGGATATAGCAAGACATTAAAAAAAGCTGAGCTCGAAGAAGGAGACGCAATCGAATTTGATGGAAAAGTGGTCGACAAAAAATACAATAAAGAAATACGCTATAAAGTAAATAATCCATCCAAGTTAGTGAAAAAAGAAGGATGAACACACGAAGTTATTGGATGATTTGGAGTAAGCCGCCGCTTACTCCTTTTTTTATTGCCGTATTCAGGCATCTAAAGAAATGAATGATTACATGAACTTATTAGAATAGATGCGTCCACCACTGGAATATATTCGTTTGTGGGAGATACAACTTATAACCTTTCTCCAATCGTATTGGTTTTGGGTTTGTGGTTTCATATTTTCCCGTGTTGGGGATAATACATTATGATCATGCTTTTATAAAAAAGATGAGGGGGGATTTTTATATGAAAGAATTATTTCGATTATTGAAACAAGGTAATAAATCGGCGTTCATTGCTGCCTGTGTGAATAGTATCATCGCAGTGCTAAAGGGGATTGCCTATTTCATGACAGGAAATGTCGCGATGTTCGCAGAAACTTTACATACTTTGGGCGATGCTGCGAATCAGTTTTTCGTCTTCATTGGTTCCGCACTAAGTAAAAAGTCACCAACTGATCGATTCCCTGATGGTTTTGGACGTTTGGTTAACCTTGTATTACTAGGGGCAGTATTGGTTGTCGGGATCATGTCTTATGAAACGATTAAAGAAGGGTTCCATCACATTTTGCACCCTGCAGAATCAACTGGTATCCTTATTAACTTGTCCGTCCTTTCGTTAGCGGTTGTGTTGGAATCATATGTATTATTTAAAGCGATGAAAGAAGTGGTCCATGAGACTGGCATCGAAGCTAAAGGGGCAGCCGTCATATTCAAGAGCTTTTCTGGTTTAAAAAGGGCAAAACCAGCGACGAAATTAGTATTTATGGAAGATATGGTTGCGACCGGTGGCGGCGTACTTGCGATAATTGCCATTTTATTAGCAAACTTCACGCCTTTTATCCAGGCGGAAGGAGTTGCTTCCGTCATGATCGGTCTTGGTATGTTCTATGTGGTTGGAAGGGTATTTCTTGACAATGCTGCAGGTGCTCTTGGGGAAGCCGATATTGAAATGCGGCAAAAAATTGGAACGATGGTCATGGATGATGCAGACGTAAGGGATATACAGAAACTGGCCGTAATAAAAGAAGGGGAAGACTTTCATGTTGAACTTGAAGTTGAACTGGATCCCCATATTTCAATCGCACAGGCGGACGACATTAAAGATCGGCTGTTTAATCAGATATTAAAGGAAAGAGGGGTAACGGATGTCATTATAGAATTTGATGAAAATGATGGTATCCCAAAATGGGAAGGTCAGATAAAAAAAGAATTGAATGAAATGAAAAAAGACAGCGAGTAGAAATATTGGCAGAATACAAAGTGTCATGATCAGGATAATTGTGTGATTATAAATCATGACACTAATGATAATGCCTGTTCAATTCATCACGTACTTTCCTTGGGTATGCATTATAAGCTATCATGGACTTAGTTACATAAAGAAGGATTATGGAAGGGTGAATAAGAATGGAGAAACAAAATATTAAGCTAGTTGCACTTGATATGGATGGCACGCTTCTCAATAAGGCTGGAGAGATATCTGAAGAAAATCGGAGAGCGATAAAAGAAGCCGAAAATCAAGGGGTTTTTGTGGTATTGAGCACAGGAAGATCCTATGCGACGTGCAGTGATTTTGCAAAGTCAATGGAACTCCAATCATACCTCATTACAGTAAACGGAAGCGAAATTTACGATAACCAAGGAAAACTGGTGGAAAGGAATATCGTCGATAGTGAATCCATACAATGGATGTGGGAATTAAGCCAAAAACATGGTACACATTTTTGGGCCATTAGCTGCGATAATATTTACAGAGCTGAAATGCCTGAAAAAATCCATGATTCGCAATGGCTTAAATTCGGTTTTGATACAAATGATGAAAGCATCCGCCAAATCATCATGGATGAACTGGTATCAAAAGGAACCTTTGAAATAAGCAATTCAAGTCCAACGAATATTGAAGTGAATGCCATGGGCGTCAATAAAGCGAAAGCGATAAAGCTCGTATGTTCATTGCTCGACATTACCATGGAAAATGTAATGGCAGTGGGTGACAGCCTTAATGACCTTGCGATGATTTCTGAAGCAAAAGTGGGCGTGGCAATGGGAAATGCCCAAGAAATTGTGAAAGAAAAAGCAGATTGGATTACAGCGACAAACGAAGAAGATGGTGTAGCTAAGGCCATTCGGAAATGGGTGCTTTCAAATTGAATCGAAACTGTATATGGAACGTATTCCATATACAGTTTTTTTATTTAAATGGCGCTGCATGACAAGTAAATTTTAGCTGCTGAATTAATTTCTTGAAAATTGTGTCTTTTAGAAGTATGATAATCTTGTAGTGTTATATTTTGGTAATATATTAATAATGGGAGGTATAAGGATGACAAGTAGTTTGCCTGAACAGTGGTGGAATCAATTAACTTTACCAGTTATCTCAGCACCTATGTTTTTAATATCCGGCCCTGAGTTAGTGAAAGAATGCTGTTTGAATGGGGTGATCGGCTCTTTTCCAGCACCGAATGCGCGGCCGATAGAGGTACTGGATCAATGGATGGGTGACATAAACGATACATTGTTTGCAGCAAAGGATAAAGAACCAGGCTCAAAGATAGCCCCATGGGCAATGAATATGGTTGTTCACCGTACATATAGTCGGCTTGAAGAAGAGTTGGAATTGGTCAAAAAGCATCAGCCTCCCATCGTCATTACATCATTAGGTTCACCAAAACATGTGGTGGATGTCGTACATAGCTATGGCGGGTTGGTCTTTTCGGATGTCAGCTCTGTGGATTTTGCAAAGAAAGCTGCGGAGTCAGGTGTGGACGGATTGATCTTGGTTGCTGCGGGAGCAGGCGGTCATGCTGGTGACATAAATAGCTTTGCTTTCGTGGACAGCGTTAGGACATTCTGGGACGGAATTATTTTGCTCGCCGGATCGATCAGTACTGGTCACAGTATTTTGGCAGCTCAGGCGGCAGGAGCGGATCTTGCATATATGGGTACACGTTTTATCGTGGCGAAAGAGAGCAGGGCAAATGATGAATATCGTGAAATGCTTGTCGATTCTGACCATGATGACATCATCTTGACTGATGCATTTTCAGGCGTTAATTGTAATATGCTTAAACCGAGCATAAGGAAGGAAGGATTGGACCCAGAAAAATTATCCAAAAAAGAAAAAGTCGATTTTGACAGCATGTCCAAATCGTCTGAATCTAAAGCGTGGCGTGATATTTGGTCAGCGGGTCATGGTGTGGGGGCGATTAAAAAAATAGATACCGCTGCAGGCATCATAAAACAATTAGAAAAAGAGTATCAGGAGTCCTTGAATAAATTGACCGGGCAGGCGGAAAAATTAAAAGGAATTATATCGAAATGATATGAAAGCGCTTTATTTAATTATGCTAATATAGCTAATAAAAGGGGTATCCATTATGGGTACCCTTTTTTTCCATGTAATATCAGGGCTAATTCATAATAAAGTATTTTCAGCTTAAAAGGCAATCTAAATGGATTTAAAGATAAAAGCAGCAGTATATATATAGGATGTATCGCTGTGAAAAAATATTGATAAAAAGATGGATAAATGTTATATTATTTTCGTGATAATGACCAAATGAACAATCTAGTCATATATTATTAATTGTTTAAAAAGTAATATATATTTAGGTGAAGATGAAGAATTTTAAATTTACATTGCAGAAGCATATGACTTAATTTTGTATTCTTTCATCCGTTTTCACCGAGATAGATTAAATAAACGGCATATTCGTCGTATAGGAGGGCTTGGTAGGCGTGTTAAAATCTTTAAAGGGTGAATTTTTAGCCATAATAAAACATCCTATGATACTCATTTCCATAATAGGGATCATACTGATTCCTTTGTTATATAGCGGCACATTCCTTTGGGCATTTTGGGATCCATATGGTAAGGTGGATCAATTGCCTGTAGCCATTGTCAATTTGGATGAAGGTGCGGAATTCAATGAAACGGAACTTACAATAGGAAAAGATTTAGTCAAGGAGTTAAAGGAAAAGAAGGATTTCGATTGGCATTTCGTCAGTCAAAAAGAAGCCAATGAAGGCCTGGAAAATCAAGATTATTACATGAAAATAGAAATTCCGAAAAACTTTTCGAAGAATGCAACGACCTTGCAGGAGGACAATCCGAAAAAACTTGATTTAATTTATACGTCCAATGAAGGGTTCAATTATATATCCACTAAAATAGGTGATGCAGCTTCGGAGAGAATCAAAGGGGAGGTTTCGTCGGCGGTAACGAAAACCTATGCGGAGTCAATGTTCGATAATTTGAACGAAGTGGCTGACGGACTCAAAAGTGCCAGTGATGGAGCTGGAGAATTGAAAGACGGAACAGATACAGTGAAAAACGGCTCCAGTGAACTTGGTGAAGGGATTATCTCAGCTAAAGAAGGTTCCAAAAAAGTGGATAAAGGAATTGACTCCCTTCATTCAGGTTCTGTCGAAATCCATGAAAACCTGGAAAAATTAGCTGAAAAATCATTGACCTTTTCGAATGGGGTCGGTTCGGCAGCTGCAGGATCAAAGGAACTTAATCAAGGGTTACAACAGTTTAGCTCTGGTGTTGGGCAAATGAAAGATGGTCAATCCGAGCTTTTGCAAGGGGCAAAGAAATCTGAAGCGGGAACTGGTGAATTGGCCTCTGGATTGCAGCAGTCATTAGAGGGCTTCAATCAAATGGATGAAAAGCTGCCCGCTTTGACTGAGGGGGCAAATGGTGTAGCGGCTGGTGCCGCCCAGCTTTCAGGTTCATTGTCTGAATGGAGTGCAGCATCGAACGAAGCAAAAGCGGGGGCATCTGAAGTTTCGGCAGGTTTGGATGAGGTTATTTCCGGATTGGAACAACAATCTGAAGCTACGGATGATCCTGCAGAGAAAGCGCGTTTGGAGGGAGTGATTTCTTCTCTAACACGCATCAGTGAAGGTAGTAAAGGAGTATCTGAAGGAGTGGGAAAACTATCGGCCAGTGCAACCGAAATGGCTAAAGGCTCAAATAGCCTTAGTGATGGAGCCAATCAGTTAAGTGAAGGCACTAGTGCGTTAAGCGGCGGTTTCACGCAATTGAAGCAAGCTCAGGATAAACTCGCCAATGGGGCGAATGAACTGAAAAATGGCCAAGGTCAATTGGTGTCTGGTTTGACAACATTTGGCGAAAGTATAGATTCAGCACAGAGTGGACTTGGACAATTAACGGAAGGCAGCAATAACTTGGTAAGCGGGCTTGATCAGCTTGAAGATGGCTCCAAGCAATTATCAAGTGGAACCTCACAGCTTTCAGAAGGTTCCAAAGGTCTCGTTACAGGAACGGATAGATTGAAGGAGGGTTCAAACAGCCTAACTAGCGGTATGGGAGAACTGGCGAATGGAGCCATTAAGTTACAAGATGGAATCGCCAAACTTTCAGATGGTTCTGCAGAATTACATGACGAATTGAATGACGGGGCAAATGAAGCAGGCAAGATCAAATCCAATGAAGAAGTTTATGACATGTTTGCAAGCCCAGTTAAAGTAGATAAATTACCAATTAATAATGTACCGAACTATGGCACTAGTTTTGCACCGTATTTAATTTCATTAAGTTTATTTATCGGGGCTATCGTTCTGACGATCATTTTCCCGTTAAGAGATCCTGCTGTTAAACCTGCGAGTGGATTTAGCTGGTTTATTAGTAAATACAGCGTCATGGCACTCATCGGAATCTGTCAAGCCATATTGGTGGACTCGATTTTAATTTTGGGCCTTGGAATCAATGTTACGAGCCTGCCGCTGTTTTTTGCAGTAAGCATTCTTGCTAGCTGCACATTCATGGCAATCATTCAGTTCCTGGGTTCAGCCTTTGACAATCCAGGCCGGTTCATAGCATTATTGATTTTGATTCTCCAACTGACCAGCAGTGGCGGAACATTCCCCAATGAATTAGTACCTGGTTTCTTGCAAGGATTCACACCGTTCCTGCCGATGACTTATTCCATTAATGCTTTTCGTGCTGTCATCTCAACAGGAGATTATAGCTTCATGTGGCATAATCTTGCCATATTGGCGATATTCCTCGTTACAGCATTAATCTTATCACTTCTTTACTTTATTTATCGGTATAAGAAAATGAACGGCACATTGAATGAAAATCAGGAAGAAGCAACTGTACAATGATCAAAAACAATGATCAAAAAAACAGCGACCCATCTGGGTCGCTGTTTCAGACTGTAGACAAATTCGAGGAAAGTGAGTTTGTTTACAGTATTTTATGGATGTACAATTTAGACGTTGATTTCCGCTTCGGGCACTCGCTTTCCGCGGGCGGTCCGCCCTCGGCGCCTTTACGCCTGCGGGGTCTCCCCTAGAGGCGCTATTCCCGCAGGAGTCTCGCACCCTCTGCTTCAATCAACTTTGTTTTAACTTTTAGATAGAACCCTTTGCCTAAAGTCTTTATTGGTTTAAAATATAATTTTAAAAGCTGAGGTGATGAGGATCCTTTCTAAACATATTTCAAAGGGGGTTCTGAATTTTTTAATTCCGAACCCCATTGTCTACAAACTGAAACAGGTACCCGTCATGAGTCGCTATTAAAAACCTGAGTATTATATGTGCCAAGCGCTTCCTGTTCACAAGGAAAGGGAAAGATGTCAAAAAACGATTATAGTGACAAAACTATGGCGCAACCTGTACAAGAGTGTAAAAGTATTTAAACAGCTTTTATACCCTTGTCTTTTGGGATGCAGGTGCATATTTCTTCATTGGATTTTTTGCAATGACATCCTTTAAATAAGGATGGCCAGAAGGACCTGGTTTTCTCATAAGCTCCATTAGGTAAGATATATCGTCCATGGCCCTGTGTGTTTGAAAATTGGTGATATTATGTGCCTGCAGTAATGTTAAGAGTTTACTATTCTCAAATCCATATTGCTTCCAAGGTACATTCCGCATCGTACAGTACCACTTTTGATCATTGATTTCCGGATACATTTGGTAGAGAAAACTTCTATCGAAAGAAGCATTATGTGCGAAAATCGAATCGGTACGGTCAATGAAGGTTTTAATTTTTTCATCATGAAAACTCTTTCCTTCTACGGAGCTGTATGGAATTCCATGAATTCTGTATGCTTGATCATAATTCCTTCTTGCTCCATAGGAGAGAGGCTCCCTTAAAAATGATTCTTGATCAATAAGATTAATGATTTCCCCTGTTTCACTGCTGTATGTAAAGAGTATAAGGGCAAGCTCGATAATTTCATCTGAAGAGGGACGTAAACCAGTAGTTTCTACGTCCAGTACTAAACCTAATCTATTAGTCAATTTTTTTTCCTCCAGTTGGGTTACATTCTTCTATTATAGCTGACATAGAATGGCTATTGAAAGCATTATGATCGTTTTAAAGGATTTGAAATATTGAAGGTAAGGGTGAACTAACGAAACTAAAAAAAGATAGAGATTTTTAAGCAATCTCTATCTTAGACAGTAGACAAACTTGATGAAAATCGAATTTGTCTACTGTTTTTTGCTTATAAAAATTTGGACGTTAATTTCCACTTCAGGCACTCGCTTTCCGCGGGCGGTCCGCCCTGGGGGCACTTGCGCCTGTGGGGTCTCCCTTGGACCGCTATTCCCGCAGGAGTCTCGCACACCCGCTCCAATCAACTATGTTTAA
>NZ_JVPL01000077.1:0-421 GCF_001054655.1 Bacillus sp. 220_BSPC | reverse complement strand
ACTCGTGAGTTTTCGCCTTTTACTCGTGAATTTGCAGCATTTACTCGTGAGTTTCCGCCTTTTATTCGTGAATTATTGCATTTTACTCGCGAGTTTGCAGCATTTACTCGTGAATTTAGTGCGTATACTCGTGAGTTTACGCCTTTTACTCGTGAATTTGGTGCATTTACTCGCGAATCCGCCTTTTACTCGTGAATTAATGCATTTTACTCGCGAGTTTGCAGCATTTACTCGTGAATCCGTGCTTTACTCGTGAATTTGGTGCGTATACTCGTGAGTTTCCGACTTTTACTCGTGAATTAATCCATTTTACTCGCGAGTTTGCAGTATTTACTCGTGAATCCATACATTACTCGTGAATTTAGTGCGTATACTCGTGAGTTTTCGCCTTTTACTCGTGAATTTGCAGCATTTACTCGTG
>NZ_JVPL01000076.1:0-746 GCF_001054655.1 Bacillus sp. 220_BSPC | reverse complement strand
CGATTCTTTAATAAGAATCGCTTTTCTTAATGAACTAACGGGTGCGTTAGTTCAACAAAAAGACCGATTATTTCGGCCTTTTTGTTTTTTGTTTTTTGTTATTCAGCAGTGAATGTAAATGTTTCTTTTAAAGGTCTGCCTTCCATCCCCTTTTGAGTCCAAATAATTTCCACTTCGAATTCCGTAGCTTTTTCAGCCAAAAGGAAATTGCTAAATCTATAAGGATACCCATCATTCAATTGATCTGCTAAAGAAATCGCTCTTTCAAAGTGTTCTTTATTGCATTCCTTTTCATCAGGACAACTAAAAAGTGAAAACTTCGTTGTAGAGTTAGGTTCATTTCTAAACATATGAACTTCCGCAGACAATACATCCTTACCAATGTTATCAACCTCTAAAGAGTAAGTATGAAATTTTCCCTTTTCAGGTTTAACTAAACCCTTACCTTGATCGGCTTTGTCTACTTGAACCGACCATTGTTTTGATGTTTGTTTGGTTGGCAATTTATCAAAGGTTAAAGCTTTTGTTTCTAGAGTTGGTGCGACTATGTTCAAAAGAAATAATGTACATATAGCAAAAATCGTTTTCTTAACCATAACTACCTCCTTGTTTTAGTTACAGTTACTTTGCCCAAAATGGAATGGAATATGTTTTGAACTAACAGGTTCGTTAGCTGAAGATTAGAGCTGTCTAAAAGGCAGCTTTTTTGTATGAAAACACTTTAGTGAAAGGCCATACTTAAATAA